>JALUWO010000207.1 GCA_027019405.1 Candidatus Altimarinota bacterium
AACTTTATGACTTATGAAAAAAGTTCTAATTAAATATCCATTAAAGATTGTTTGAAAAACCTTGAAATATACAGCTATAGCAATATTGTTAATTGGCGGATGATTGATGTATGACTATTCCTCTGATGATAAATTGGATTCAATTGAATTTTTGAAAAAGCATTTTTGATTAATTGTATGAGCAGTTAGTTGATGGATTATATGAAAGAAATTTTTTTGAAATCATACTTTATGAAAAATAATCACATCAGGAGTTACTGCTGATATTTGAAATGAATTAGATAAATAAGAATTATAATTTTAAAATATAAAATAAAAAAATGTCAGAAAAATTAAATATAGAAAAAATTATTGATGAAATACCTAAAAATATTAAAGATAAATCACAGATAGATGAAAAATTAAAAGATATGAAAAAAACTACAAAAGTGAAAGAAAAAGAAAATTTGTTAAATGATATAAAAAACGAAATAGAAAAACTTAAACATGGTACTGGTATTTCTACTTCTGATAAGGAAAAACTTGAAAAAGTTGAAACAGAGATTAAGTCTTTTCAATCTCAATTAAAAAAATTAAAATCAAAAATTGCTTGAAATAAGCAAGCACAAAAAATTTTTGAAGTTTCATCAAATATGGAAGATAATGGTTTATTTTGAAAAGATGATAAATGAATTTGAGGTTGGTTTAGATCTATTATAAAATGGTTTGAGAGTTTTTTTTCTACTGCTGGTTCAGATGATAAGATTGCAAAAACTTTTGAAAAATTATGATATTGAAAAGATGAAAAAATAATAGAAAAGGTTTTAAAAGTAGTAAGAAAAATACCGTTAGATAAGCTAGAAGAAAAGATAAAAGATTTAGATTTTGAAAAATTGGAACCAAAAAATGATGATGATTCTTTGTGGGATAAGGTTTTGAAACTTTCTATTGTAAAATGACCACTAGATTTTGTAAATGAACATTTATGAAATGATGAAAAAATAACTACAAAAGAAGAAAAGAAAGTTGCTCTTAGAATATTAAAAACAGTTGTCTTAAATAAAGATATTGTTAAATCAGACTCAAATTCTAGCTGATGATTTGTAGCTGGCATTGAAAACACAATTAAATCTACGGTTTATAGTGAATTATGATTATCAAATAATGCTTGAAAGCCTACTGTTTGAACAGTATTGGATAAAATGTTTGATCATTGATTATCTGATTATTTTAGAGATTATGCTTTGCCAGATGATAAAGTAAAATTGCTTGATTACAGAGAAAGTAATTTAAATAATATGGGTGTAAAAAAAGTATCTGAAACAGTTTATCAAATATGAGATAGTAAAATTGAAATAAGTTGAAATAAGTTTTTTGTTGAAAAATGAGGTAAAAAATATGAAATTGTAAAGATTAGAGAATATACAGAAAAAGATATTAAAGAACTAAAATTTGTTACTAATTGATTAAAAATTAATATTAAATGACATACAAAAGTCATAGAATTTGATAAATTAAAAAAATTAGTTGATAATATTTGATCAGATAAAACTAAATTAACTGTTGATTGAACAGAAATTGAATTTAAGGTTGTTTAAAATATAAAATATAAAAATGCCAGAAAAATTAAATATAGGAAAAATAATTAAGGATATACATAAAGATATTAAAGGTAACCCACAGATAGATAAAAAATTAGAGAAAGTTAAAAAAGCTACAAAAGTGAAAGAAAAAGAAAATTTGTTAAATGATATAAGATCAGAAATATTAAAATTAGAAAACAATAAGAATACTACAGAGTCATATAAGGGAAAACTTGAAAAAGTTGAAACAGAGATTAAGTCTTTTCAATCTCAATTAAAAAAATTAAAATCAAAAATTGCTTGAAATAAGCAAGCACAAAAAATTTTTGAAGTTTCATCAAATATGGAAGATAATGGTTTATTTTGAAAAGATAATAAAGGTATCGAAGGTTTTTTTGTAGGGATAGTAAAATGGTTTGAAAATAAATTAGATTCTTGGTTTGATATTGAAAA
>JALUWO010000208.1 GCA_027019405.1 Candidatus Altimarinota bacterium
TATATCACCAACATGCAAACTATCCGCCTCAATCTGACCTGCTTGCATAGCACCTTGAGTCCTGCCTGCATTAAAGGCTGCCTCACCCCCGCCTGCGGCTGAAATCATACTGCCTGCTTGATAAGCAGCTCCTATTTGCTGTTCTTGTGAGTATTTTGCCATTTGAGCTGCTTCTGCTAAATGAGATCTTTGATCATAAGCGGCATACTCTTTATTGTGTTGGACTTCTGAATTGTATATTTTGTCATAAAAAGCAGCTGCTCCCATATTAGACGGAATATCACTAATACCCATTTTTGAGAGCTTTTGTCTTGCAATATCATTTTGTTCTTGTTCATAAGCTTTTTGAGAACCGATATTATCTGTTGCTATACCTTCGGCATTATCAACACCGCCTTTATACATAGAGCTAAATGAGCCTATTGCTGAAATAGCAGCTGATGATTGACCTTTGAGAATTAATGCAGGAGCTATTGTTGCAATAGTAACCCCTAAAAAGCCTATGACACCTGTATATGTAGCCATATTCATATAATATTGACTAATGCCTGATACAGTTGCAGGATTACCCCCAAGACTTGCTACCAACTCTACTGCATGTTTTGCACTGAAATAACTTACTAAGTCATTAGATATGGCCATACCTATACCGACTGCCGCAAATCCTAACAATCCCCCAAAATAACTAAGAAGATATTTAATACCTGCATCCCAGCCAAGTATCATTGCCATAAGAGGAACGAATAAGCCGTAGAAGTAAATCACTCCAAGTAAAATATGCATTACATAAGGTGCCACCATGGCAAACCATTTGGCAATACCTACTCCGCCTAATTGCATATTAGACAGTGAGGCTTGAGCTGTTACTGCATTTGCAAAGTTTACTCCTGTCGTTAAATCGTTATTGTTTTGAGCAATGGCTGAATTAAAAGTAGCAATAGTTGCTGAATTTAATGTATAAGCTTTTAGTTTTCCTAGTGAACTGCTTAAGACAGATGAATTTAAATCTACATCTCCTACTTGATTTATACCTGTATAAGCATTATCCAAATTAAAACTAAGCATTTTTTTTGCTTTAGTAAACAAAATATCTGCTGTATTGCTTTCTTTATCATGTAAATGATTTGTCCAAAAATCTTCACAAGATGTAGTAGTTCCGTTATATTGTATTTTATCACTACTTGTTAAACCTAAATTATTTGCTTCAATTGAATCAATAACATCTTCTGTTGGATTTTTTAAATAATTTATATAACTTGGTTTTCTTGCGACTGCTTCTTGTAAAACACATTGTAATGTATAAGCCTTTAAACCTCTCATATATTCTGTTGTATTTTGATCATGATTGCTAAAGCCCGGTCTTAATGCTATATCTGTAAGATTTACCAAATTTCCCATAGCATTTGCAAATCCCAAATTTGCTGTTGAATACTCTTCACTTGGTTGAATAGTCTTGGTAGCTTGATCTACTAATTTTATTCCAAGAGATTGCATTGTACTCGCACTTCCAAACATAACGGCTAACAATGAGGGAACTCCATCTGATTCACTATAATATGTAGTTCCTGGTGTTAAATTTGCTACTTGTCTTTGATCTTCTATATGAACAGTAACAGAATAATGCATTAATCCTATTAAAGCAGCAGGCAAAGCAGCATGTTTGATAAAAGCTGTTAAAGATTGTTCCCTGTATCCTCTTATACCTATCATGACCACTGCTACAAATGAAGCTATATATACTAAATCTTGATAGGGTTTGGAGCTAAATGCTTTTTGCAAAGCTGTAAAAATATATTTCATATATTCTACATCACCATAAGTATAAATATTTGTCAAATTATCAATACTACCTGCGAAAAGATAATTTGGTAAAATAAAAAACAGCAAAAAAACAAATAAAAATATTTTTGTATTTTTCTTGTTATACATAATGTGCCCCCATTGTCGCTATATTAGGTTTTAAAAAGGTCTTATACTCTCTACTAAAGTCAAGCAAAAGATTAGTATAAACTAACAATAAACTAAAAAAATAATTAGAAATATCAAAGAATATCCTTAGTTTATTGTTAGTATTAGTATGCTTTTTTGTATTTCTTAGTTTATTATTAATATTAACCAAGAATATAGATAGCATAAAACAAGTATATTTCAGGGATAAAATAGTAATATCCCTGAAATATAAACAGTTAATAGATTTTTTGGCAATCACCTATTAGCTCCGTTATTACCGTTATTTGATTTAATAAAATCATCAATGATTTTATCTTCTGAACTATTGCTTTCTTTACTAAAATCAAATTTATTTTTTAATAAAATAATTTCTTTTCTTAACTTCTTAATTTCTTTTGTTTTCTTGATAAGATTATTACTTTTAATCTGCAATAACTTAATATTATTTTTTGAAACTTCAACTTTATTTATAAGTGTCTGATAATCTTTAATCAAATAATAAAGACTTTCTTTTACATCTGTCAAAGTTGCATCTTCGCTATTTGCATTCGCAGTTACAGTTATAAAAAATACTGTCATTATCGCTAGTGATATTTTCTTCATTTTTTATCTTCCTTTGTATTGTTTTTTAAAAAGTTTTTAATTGTTTTATCAAATTTTTTACTCTTTTTTATTCTTGTGTTAACATTACTTTTATCTTTTTTTGCATACACTGAATTTACAAAATTTCGTATATTTAGATTACTTTTAAAATTACTTCTATCAACACTGTCATTAGAGAGCATAAAAGGCATTTTGCCTTGAGGTGTTAATATTCCTCTATTTATTGTTGGTAAAGAATTTCCTACAATAAAATCAGGTTTTTTACCCCAGATGTAAATATCATGAGATGCTACAAGATCATCATTTCTTGTTTTATAGCTATGTATCCAAACTCTAAGGACGACACCCATATTGATTAAAACTTTATCATCTGGTGTTTGTGTTCCTATAATTGGTACATAATCAAAATGATATGGTTTATCTTTATTTATAAAAACTATTTCTTTTTTAATTGGCTTTTTTTGCGGAGTACCCATAGTGGCACATCCTGAAAAAAAAGCTAAAGAGGCTGTTAAAGCTCCTATTTTTAATATACTTTTTATATTCATCTAAAATCTCCTTGTTTACAATCGTAACCTTTATAAGCTTCTTTTTCTGCTTTTTTCCAGTTTTTATAAATATCATAGCTATTTCCACATACTCCAGCATCATGAAAATCACATCCATGCTCTTGACAATATGTTTCATTCGCTCCAATATTAAAACATCCACTAAAAAACAATAAAGTCGTTAAAATTAATATAAAACTTACTATTTTATTTTTCATTATAAACTCCTTTCAAACTATTATTATCAAAATAACTTGTTGTTATTGGTTTATATTTTCGGAGCTTAAGCATTTCTCCGCCTTTAAAAGCAATAACTACTTTTCTTCCTGCTCTAATTGAAATAGAAGGGTTTAATACTTCTAGCATTTTTAGATAATAATCAGAGAATTTTTTTAGAACAGCACTTGAACCATTATTAACACCTTGCATTACTCCTGTTGAGAGAGTAGGGGTTGTATTACTTCCTATTAATGTGCTTCCTTTGTTTATACTATTGCTAATTGCACTATTGAGACCATTAATCATGGCTTCAACCATTGATAAAGGAAGACCTGCTTTTATAATTTTTCCCGCTCTGCTTATCAGTCTACCTGGTATTCCATAACTTCCATTTTCACCAAACACCCATCCTTCTACTTTTTGAGACAATTTATATCTGTTTCCATATAAATCTGATAAATTACAACTTATTTTAGAAAGTCTAATATCTACTGCTTGTTTAGAAAGATCACCTTTTGCGGTAGCAAGAATTAAACATCCATCAACATTTACGCTATCATCATTTGCAATAAGTTCATTGCCGGTCAATCTTATAAAAATAGGTGTTGGCTCACTGCTTCCATCAAGCATTGCAGGCACTTCACCTCCATTTACTAAAACTCCTTTTACAAATCCAGGCATTAAAGTAAAAGTAGGTAAATTACTTTTTTTCTTTTGCTTTTTCTTTAAATTTATAGTTGAATAATTTATAGTATCTTGTCCAACAGGTGCACTTTCTATTTCATATTGTATAACTTGTTTTTTTTGTTCACTGCTTTTTTTTACTTTGCCATTCTTTTTTACTATTTTATTATTAACACTTTGTGTTTTTTTATAATTTTTTAATGGCGGTAAATTTGGTAAAGAAATATTTGCAAAATCTTTATTTTTTTCTTTATGGTTAGATACCTCTGTTATTTTCTTTTCAAGTTGTACTTGTTTTTTTCTTATTGCTTTAATGTTTTCTGAAGTAACTTCTTGAGTGTTTTTAATTACATTTTTTAAATCTTGTACTTGTTTTTTTACAAAATTATTACTCTCATCAATTTTTTTACTTACCACATTTATAGTTTTATTCATATCTTTTTTGATATTTGTCTGAACAACAACTATTTTATGAGACAAACCTTTTATTTCTTGATCTTTAATAACTCTCCATTTAAAAGCATTATTAACTTGTAAAGTGAAATTTTCATTTTTTTCAATATTTTTTGGTATTTTTCTATGAGCTTGTCTATAAAGTATTCCATATGTTTTGTAAAAAACCATAATAAAAAAGATTGCAAGAGGAAGAATTATTATCAAAAAAGTTGCTTTTCTAATAATATTTTTCTCTATTTGTTTTGATTTTGTATTCATAGAAGTTAAATTTTCTAAATTCAAATCTTTTTCTTTTTCTTTTTCTTTATTATTTTTTTTTGATTTGTTTGTTTTCAACTTAAATCTATCAGATATATAATCATACATATCATTTTTTGTAAAATCAAATTTTATTTTTGCCATTTTATCGCCTTAATGTAGGAGTAACTACAAACATTTTTGTTGTTTCGCCTTCTTTTAAATTTCTATTTTCTATTGAAATTGCATAAGTATAAGCAGAGGCAAACATTGGTTCATTTAATATAATTTTTTTATTTGATATATTGGTAATTTTATATTCAGTTGCACTGTAGTATTTTCCTATAATACTTTTTATAAGTATGAAATTAAAATTTTTGCTTTTATATTCTTTGTGTTGACTTTCAATTTTAAATCCACTTGGAGTTTTATTGTTATAAAGTAAATAAATTAATCTACTACATATTTTTTCATGTGAAAGATCTCGAAAATTTTGATTTGTTTTAAAGCTTTTGTCATAATCTATAAATTTAATATATCTATCTGTTTTTTGTATATCTTTTATGGCAACTATTTTTAAGAGAATTGGATATTTTTTATATCCCCAAATTATTACTTCCGTATTACCTGCATATCTAGGATAAAATTGTACAAAATTTTTTCCCCAAGTTACAGATAATGGTTTTTTTATCTTTTTTTTAGTAAATATTTTTTTTATTACTGGCGGTGAAACAGTAAAACCATTGCTTGAAGATATTTTTGGAAGTTTTACGGCTGCCTTCAAAGGATTAATACTATCTTTTATTTTATGCAATTTAACTTTATAGATAAAAGGGGTAAATCTTTTTTCTTTTATTAAAAAAGGAAATTCTACCACACTAAATTCTTTTACAGGTATATATATTACAAGATTCTGAACCAGTGGCATATTTTTAGCATTTGCTATGCTAATTAAACTAAAAACAATTAGTACCAAAATTTTCAACATACAAAACTCCTTCTATAAACTTAAATTTTAAATCATACGAACAACTTTTACTAAAATGCTTTCTACCTATGGTCTGCTTTGCAAAACCATCTATTTTTACTGCTGCCTGATCTATTAAATCATTTTTTATTTTTTTATTCATTATTTTTATTTTAGTTATTTTAAAATCCTGATCAACTAAATTAAGAGCAATATCTTTTGCAAAATTATTTAGTTTTTTATTTTTTAAAGCTAATATTCTAGGACTCATCATCTTTTTTATTAAGTCCATTTTTTTTATGATATTTGTACTTTTAAAATTAGATACTTCATTTACAATATATCTACTCCATAATTTATAATATACTTCATTTGATCCATTAATTCCTGCAACTACAACAGGAGCATATTTATAAATTAATTTACCTGGCAATTCGACTTTTACTTTTACTGTGTTTTTTATGGACATAAAACTAATAGCTAAAACAACTAAGGATATAGACAATATGACTATAATTCTCCAAAGATATTGTACAATTGCTCTGTTTTTATCAACTTCTGATATAAATTGTTCTCCAACTTTTTTCAATTTTGCTCCTTATTCTGTAAATAATTTTTCGTTAGGGTTTGGATAGTAATCATCTACATCAATATCCATTTTCTCAACCTCTTTAAAGCCTTTTGGCTTAACTCTATACAAATGCAAAGTATAAAACAGATGCTTTAAATAACCCTTTGGAGCCTCTGTTTTATACTTTGCATAGTAGTAAGACCCAACAAAGCCCAAAGCAAAACCGGTTAAAAAACTAAAATACGGCGATATGATAGAAGTTAAACTAAGAGATATAAAAATAGAAAAAGAGATTAAAAAGAAAATCCCAATAGTATCTACCTCAATTGCAACAAATACCGGTGGTCTGTTAAAATATTTTAAAAATCTTACTTTTGTATATTTGGCCATTTTTACTCCTTGTTTTGTTTTGTCCATCATCTTATAAAGATGATGGACAAAAGTGTTCTACATATTTTAGCTCATATTAAAGTCTGCGAACTTTGTAGCCAATGTAACAGCTCCACCTATAATAGCGGCAGATATACCTCCTGTTACCAAGCTAATAATCCAGTCTTTAGTCTTCATATATGTAACACCTGCTGCTATGATTGTAATCATAATTAAAATAGGTAAAACATAGTTCTGAGCCTGCTGTATAAAAGAGCCTTTAAAGGCTTCAAATGGACCTGTTGAAGCAAAAACTGTAGTTGATGCTGCCATGGCAAGCAGTAAAAAAGTTAATATTTTTTTTCTAACACTCATTTTCTCTCCTTTTTTTGTAAAATTATTTTTTATGAAAAACATTTTTGAATATTATTGGTTGGTGGTGATCTTTGATTTTCATTTTTCCTCATTTTTCCTCCTTTTAAAAATCTAATTTTTCTCTTGCTAATTCAGCAGGATTTTCTATTTCTCTTTTTACTTTAAACTGACTTTCTTTTTGTTCCTTTGACGAACGATGATAAACTATGTATGATGAAATAAGATATAAAAACATAGTAAATAAAAGAGTTATAAATAATCCGGATATAATATTATTAAAAGAATGTCCTAAGCTTCCTATATCAAAAAAAGATAATGTTTTTTTCCAAAGCCATGTAAAAACAGGTGTCTTGAAATGTTTAGTCATAAGAGTTTTATCAAACTTATCCCAGTTGATCGGTATTAAAAAAAGCATTCCTGTCGCAATTACTAACAATATATAAATCATTTCAAATACATGCCAAACAGCTCTTACTATTTTTATGAATCTTCCTGTTGCTCTTTCTCCTATCTTATGCTTATTCAATCTATAAACGATTTTTGCATTCTGGAAAACAGTTGAGGAAAGAAGTAAAATACTTAAGATAACGGCAATTGTAATACTGTATTGTGCAACTATTATATAAAGGAGTAAAGATAATATCAAGGCTAACAAAGAAATACTGATTGTCGGAATCATTTGAAAAAATAAATTAAAAAAGCCTAATTCTGATTTTTGAAAAGATGATTCTATTAAATCAGATTTTGAGATTTTAAGTCTTTGCAATTCGGCTTCAAGCATCCTCATATTCCAGCCAAAGAAAAATCTTTTAAAAAAACTCTCTTTAATTTGCTCTTTTTGTGCCATATCTTGTTGATATCTATAATCTTGTGGAAGTGATGTCATTGTAGGACCGTGAGGAGCTTCTGTCATGCCTTCTCTTCTTAAGTTATTCATTGAATTATTGTAATTATTAGGTACGCTAGTCATTATTCAATTCCTTCAATTTTGTTTTTAAACTCTTTTATTATTTCTTGCAACTTTTTTCTTTCTTGAATATATGTTTCAGTATCAATTTTATTTTTTTCTTGCATTTTATTTAACCTTTTTACCTGTTGTGCAATATTAAGTGCTATGCCCATGACAACATTACTTTCATTGGTATCAAATCTTAATCCTTTCACTTTTAATGTAATATCCTTTTTATTAAAAGATATGCCAAAAAAAGGTTAATTGCTGTTAAAAATAATATAATCATATATTCAGCTATACTGTTTGTGTAAAATCTCAAAGCTCGTGGAAGTAGAGCAATTTTTGCATTTGAAAAAAGAGGAAAGAAAAAGCCGTTAATCCCGCCTTTTGTTAGCATATCTCCAACATCATGCATTAATATCCCAAAAGCAAAAGAAAAACATATTAGTTGATTTAGTCCGGATGTAAATAATCCAGCAATAGCAATAATTAGGGGCAATATTAAATAATGAGTTAAAGTTCTATGTTTAAAAATACTACTTGTAATAATAGAAAAAAGCGGCAATCTTCTTCCAATGTAGCTATTTTCTTCGTCAATATCTGGAAAAATACTTCCTATTATTGCGGAAAAATAAATAATTCCAAGCTTTTTGAAAGAAAGCAACAAAAAATAGGGTAGGGTATTAAATGAAATTAATGCTACTGTTGTAGCTAAAGTCATATGTCCTTTTGCAGTCATTTTTGTAGCCTTTTTCTTAGCATTAATAACTCTTTTTCTCTTGCTGCTTTATCATATTTTCTTAGATTGTATAGATAGCTATTATTGGTAGCAACGAAAGAACTATGTTGTACTTTTATTGTTTGGGAAAGTATCTTTAATAAATCTTTATTTATTTCTCCATTTCCTTCAAAAACTTGATCAGCAAAAAACTCCTCTATAAAAAATGCGCTAATCTTTTCGTGTGTTATTTTTTTATTGCTTTTGTCGTATATATTTTTTATTTTTTGGTTTTTTCCAAAATCGTGAAGCAGGGCAAGTAAGATGTTTATACTTTTTATGTTTTTAGGCTTATTGTCAATTGCTGCTTCATACGCAACATTTAGTGTGTGTGTAAAAAGATCAATTTTTTCCAATAAATCATAGTTTGAAAAATTATTTTTTAAATGTATGTCATATTCTTTATTAACAGATTTTGTTTTGTAAAATTCGCATTCTTTAATTATTTTAAAAAGCTCCCTGGTTGTTTTTTTATAATTTGTTCTATTTATTATGAATTTTTCTACTGGATTTTTTCCTTCATTATTTTTTTTGTCTGGTATATAATTATCAACTGTCTCACTATCTCTTTTTTTATTAATTTCCAAAAAAAGTTTATATGTCATGGCAATCTCCATAAATTTTTCTTTTACATACATGTTTTTATTTCTTTCTCTTGCTTACAATTAACATTTTGCTTTTAGGCAATGCAAGGAATTTTTTATCAGTAAGATAAATTTCTGCAACTTGTTCCTTTATTACTATTTTTAAAAAATTAATTATTCTGATTTTAAACGAGGATTGTATAAAATATGCATCAGTAAATTTTTTTTTGTAAACTATATTATTCATCATGATCTTTTTCCTTATAAATTATAGTTTTATTATAAATTAGAATTAATTTATTTACTTTATGAAAAATGAGATAAAAATAATGTTTTAAGTAAGTATAAAAGTTAAAATATATTTTCAAGAGAATATATATTATGTTAACCAAACTTTGTTTGTTTAACATAATAGTAGATTTTATGCAATATGGGTAAATAACTTATA
The DNA here is from genome assembly GCA_027019405.1 of Candidatus Altimarinota bacterium. GTDB lineage: Bacteria > Patescibacteriota > Gracilibacteria > BD1-5 > UBA6164 > JALUWO01. Next base: position 9,742 of record JALUWO010000208.1, read on the forward strand.
ATATAAAATATTGTATGATTATACATAAATAAATATA
>JALUWO010000209.1 GCA_027019405.1 Candidatus Altimarinota bacterium
AACAAATAGATAATTTATAGTTGAAGTAAAAAGAGTGCATTTAAAAGTATATTTATGATTTTAAGAGGGTTGATTAAGTCTCTAAAATAAGACTTTATAGATGGTGCGGATGAGAGGACTTGGATCTCCACACCTTGCGGCACCAGATCCTAAGTCTTTTTTTTATACTTTTTCATACTTTCTTATATGATTTCAAATCCTTTCAAAGTACTGCGTATAGGTATCTATATAGAATATATTAAATTTCAATCCTTTTCAATTAAATAGATACTTTTTCAATATTTGTAGTAAAATCTGTAGTAAAAAATAGCTTTTATGCTATAATTTTTGTAATTATCCTACAGAGGCTTTTAATGAAAAAATTTGATGAGTGGAATCAACTGAAAAAACAGTTAGATGCCAAAACTAAAAAAGTAATTGTACCAAAAGAAAGAGAAGTTTATTGGGTTAGTATTGGTGAAAATATTGGTAATGAACAAAATGGCAAAGGTGAAGTATTCTCAAGACCAGTAATCATCATTAAGCGATTTTCTCGCAATATGTTTTTTGGTATACCTTTATCAACAAAAATAAAAGAAGGAAGTTTTTTCTATAATTTTACATTTTTAGAAAAGCCTAGTAATGCTTTAATTGTTCAAGGGCGATTATTTGATACAAAACGACTTGAAAATAGATTAGGCATGATTCATAAAGATGATTTTGAAAATATAAAAAATAATTTAAAAGGATTATTGGATGTGTAGATGTTCTCCTCTTGATAAATCAAGAGGCGTCCCGAAGGAAATTATGAATGTATTATAGCATAAATTGTAATGCAGTTCAAATGGATATGAATCATGGCGCTTAAACCAGTTGGCGGAAAATATGAAGGTGTCTGGAGAAATGAACTTAAAAATGGGGATATTTCTTATTATATAAACTATCGTAATGAAGTAGGCAAACCTGTAAAAGTATTAGTAGGTAAAAAAACAAAAAGTTCGGATTTTACTGCAAGAGATGCTTATTCTAAATTAATTGAAATAAAATATAAACTGCAACACGACCAAGAACCTATTATTAAAGGTTCTAGAATTACCAAGATAAAATTTAATGATATTTGGAATGAATTTAAAAAGTATGCCATTGCCAATAAAAAATCATATCAAATGGATATATGGAATTATGAAAAACACATAGAACCAGTTTTTGGAGATAGAGCTGTTAAAAGTTTGACATCATTAGATTTTGAGGATTTTAAGCAAAGTCTCTTGGTAAAAAAACTATCGGCGCAAACAGTTAAACATCAACTAACATTAGCCAGAACTATTATCAATTATGCAATTAAGCATGAGATTATTAAAAACTTTACCAATCCTTTGGCAAATGGTAAAGTCAAAATGCCAGAGATAGATAATCAACGACAAGCATTTTTAACAAAAGAGCAAGCTAAAAAGTTGTTAGAAATTCTTAAAGCATTAGATATGCAAACTTATCATTTAACGGTATTGCTATTGTTTACAGGTGCAAGATTTAGTGAAGTTACCGGTGCAAGTTCTCAAAAAAATAAAAATGATATTGAAGATGGATTAAAATGGAATAATATTAACTATAAAACCAAAACTATCTATTTTAAAAAAACTAAAAATGGAAATGCTAGGCATATTTATATAAATGATATTTTATTGGAAACTCTTCGAGCTTTAGAAAAAAATAAAAAATCTGATTTGGTGATAAGCACCAGTACCGGTGGGAATATTTTAAGAATGCCAGCCCATTTTTTAACAGCTTTAGAGAGTATAATTCCTGAAAATAAGCAAAAAGATACTCAAGATAAAATTACTGCGCATAGTTTACGACATGCTCATGCTAGTTGGCTGGCTATGGATGGACTTGATATTCTGCAGATTAAAGAACAGCTTGGTCATAAAACTTTAGAAATGACCTTGCGGTATAGTCATTTAATGCCAAATAAACGATTTGAAGCAACTCAAAAATTAACATCATTTTTTAATTTTTGAGTTGTATAAATAT
>JALUWO010000210.1 GCA_027019405.1 Candidatus Altimarinota bacterium
AGTAATTTTGTAAAAGTTATTGCTTTTGGGATGAAGAATTATAACATCTACAAAGTTTTAAAAGGCTTTTTTAAATTTAATTTAGCTTAAATTGTGGGTTATTTTTTGAAATCTGCAAGTGGCTCTTACTAAAACAATAATTTTTAATCCTAAAAAACAACTTATAACAGATCAAAACAAATCAATCAAACTTACAAGAAATGAATCATTAATACTCAGTATGCTTATAAAATATAAAAATCAAATTATTCCGTATGATACTTTGGAAAATAGTATTTGGACGCAAAAGCCACCAAGCGATACTGCACTTAGAACAACTGTATGGAGATTAAAAAAGAAACTTCCTCAAAGTATTAAAATAAATAATGTATATGGCTCCGGGTATATACTGGATTTTTAATGTTTTCTAAATTATTTATTAAGATACTAACTAGGAGTCTGTCGGAAAACAGCATCCTAAACCTCCTTCAAAGCAAAAAAAGAGTAAAATAAATATACATATCATAAGTAAATGAGTTTAAACAATGGCAAAAACATTTATAGGTACCGATAGAGATCAAGGTTTTTTACTTCCACCTAATATCAATGACTGGTTACCTCAAAAACATATGGCACGATATATTGTTGATATAGTAAGCCAATTAGATATGGAGTCTATCTATAAAGAGTATAGCACTATAGGTAAAAGAGGCTATGATCCAAAAATGTTACTTTCACTTTTATTTTATGGTTATGCAACAGAGACATTCTCAAGCCGCAAATTAGAGAACGCTACATACGATTCCGTAGCATTTCGTTTTATAAGTGCAAACACCCATCCTGATCACGATACTATTGCTAATTTTAGACAGCGCTTTTTAAAAGAGCTTTCCAACCTATTTATTCAAATACTCTCTATTGCTCAAGAGAATGGCATCTTAAAAATAGGAAATATCTCTCTTGATGGCACAAAATAAAAGCTAATGCTTCTAAACATAAAGCACTCAGTTATAAACACGCTTGTACCTTAGAGAAACAACTTAAAGAAGAAGTAGCACAACTGATGAAAGAAGCACAAAAGAGTGACAACAGTTCCATTGATGAGGGAATAAATATCCCAGATGAAATAGAACGAAGAGAAGAGCGTCTTGAAGTTATTAAAGCTGCAAAATTAAAAATAGAGGCTCGTGCTAAAGAGCGTTACGAAATAGAGCAAAAAATCTATCAAGATAAAATAGACGCTCGTGATGATTATGAAAAGAAAAATGGTAAAAAACCTAAAGGTAAAAAGCCAAAGCCACCAAAAGTTGAACCAAAAGATAAAGATCAAGTTAACCTCACGGATGAAGAGTCACGTATTATGCCTACTTCAGGAGGTGGTTTTATACAAGCCTATAATGCACAAGCCAGTATTGAGCATGACTCTTTGCTCCTCGTACATAACCATGTCACACAACATGCAAATGATAAACAAGAGATAGAACCAACACTCAAGTTTTTTAAAAACAATCCACAACTTAAAGCTAAGAATATTTTAGCAGATGCAGGCTATTTTAGTAAATCCAATACCAAGCTTTGCGAAGAAGCATCTATAACACCTTATATCTCTTTAGGTAAAGAAAAGCACAATCAAACATTAGAAGAACGCTTTAAAGAGAGTAATCCACTAAAAGAAAACGCTACATCGCTTGAGAGACTGCAACATCGCCTACAGACACCAGAAGGCAAAGCCCTCTATGCACAAAGAAAATATAAAATAGAACCTCTCTTTGGTGTTATTAAGCATGTTATGGGATTTAGACAATTTATGCTTCGAGGATTTGAGAAAGCACAAGGAGAGTGGAACTTAATTTGTATTGCTTACAATCTCAAACGAATGTTTAAGATATCAATGGTGTAAAAAGAAGGCTCAATAAGTACAATTATACTTCTTTAAAGCATCATTATTGCTATTTGCATCATTAAAAAATTGATAAACAAAGAATTCACTCATTTTTTAGATATTTCTATTTTTAGGTGATAGTTTAGGATGGATATTCCGAAAATAATATACAAATGTCACAAAAGGTAGCATAGTGACAATGGAATTAAAAAAAATTAAAAGTTGTCTTGACTTTTGGGGTAAAGTACAATCCTAAATGAGCTTAAAAATAGAGGTGTTCAAGATGTTTTAATATTTGCAATAGATGGACTTAACGAATTTAATGAAGCAATAGAAGCAGTTTATCCTAAAGCTGAAATTCAAAGATGTATAGTTCATCAGATAAGAAGTTCTTTAAGATATGTAGCTTGGAAAGATAGAAAAGCTGTAGCTAAAGATCTGAAGTCTGTATATTCAGCACTAAACGAGGAAGATGCTCAGTTGGCACTTACAGATTTTCATGATATTTGGGGTAAAAAATATCCCAATATTACTCAATCTTGGACTAATAACTGGAATGAACTTTCTACTTTTTTTAAATATCCCGAACCTGTTAGAAAATTAATTTTTAAGTGCCTAACAAAAATAAATGACATAAAAGTAGGAATAAAACTTGCTGTCTAAAAAGTATGAAATATATAACATTGAATGATGCAATAATTAAAGAACTACAGACAGTAGCTAAAACAGATACAAGACATAGAAGCAGAACAAGAGCACAAGCATTTTTATTAAATGCACAAGGTATAAAAATACCAGAGATAGCAAAGATTATAAATATTTCACAAAGGACTCTCTATCGTTGGTTTAATAGATTTGATGAAAAGAATCTCATGAGCTTGCAGGTCGAGGAAGAAAACCACTGTTGAATATACAAACGCATGCAGCAAGTGTAAGGATTCATATAAAAAAAGCATAATTTTCATGAGATTTTTCTTGCATTTATACAAGAATTTCCGACACTTAAAATAACATCACGAACTCTTAAAAGATTTTTCAAGAAAATAGGGATGAGTTATAAACGGGCTAAAAAGTCTATTATGAAAAATAGCAAGTGGAAGAATTATTTTGATAAATATGCTCAGTTAAAAATGATTAAAGAATGGGCTAAACAAGGACTTTGTGAAGTATACTTTTATGATGAAAGTGGATTTTCACTCAATTCAAATATTCCCTACAGATGGTCGCCAATAGGAGAACCACTAAAAATCCCAGCAAACCGTTTTAGTAAAAGAATTAATGTTTTAGGATTTCTCAATATACAAACAAAAGACCTTTTTCATACTACGACAACTGATAAAGTTGATACACAAGTTGTTATTGATTTTTTTGATAGCTTCGCTAAGCAAATAACAAAAACTACAGCCTGTGTATTGGATAATGCCTCTATACATACCAGTAAAAAATTCAAAGCAAAAATTGATGAATGGGAAAAACTGGGACTGTATTTGCTTTATCTTCCTCCCTATTCACCTGAACTAAATCCTATAGAAATGCTCTGGCGAGAAATGAAATATACTTGGATGGATTTAAATGTTTTAGATTCGTTTGATGACTTTTGCAAACACATACAAAATATGTTTAATTTCTTCGGTTCAAAATATGACATTAATTTTTGTTAGGCACTTACTATCTTATTGTCATCAAAGTAGAGTTCACCCTCATATTCAACTATCTTTTTGATAGTCTCTGCTAAAAGTTTTTGTGGTCAGGTGATAGCAATAGCACTTTAAGAAGTTTCTAAAATTGCATTTTTTAGTTAAAAGTCAAGCTCTGACCCTCTTATCTTTCTTTGTAGTTTAAAATTTAAGATTGTTTGTGTCATAATTCACCTGTCATAATTGAAAAAGTCGCACCCGTTAGGTGAAAGTTCTGAGTGTGACTTTTTCGCTTGTAAGTACCTAATTATAGAGCAATTTGGCTTGTTGTTTAATTTGGTATGGAATTATTTGGGTTGAAATAGGAGAGACATCTCTAAAAAGTATGAATCTTGCACAAAAATTGCAAAATTCAATACAAATGGAGTCAAAAATATGTAAAGTGTGATTCTGTAGCCTTATTGGGTGCTTCTGGACTCAAAAAAGATCAGTTTTTTATGAATTTGGAGGTGTGGAAAATGTTATGGAATTATTTGGGGGAATTATTTGTTATTTGTATTTGGGTTTAAGAATATTTTAATTTAATCTATAGTAAAATCTAAAATTATATAAGTTTCTCAACTTTCGCACATAGATTCCAACAAATCCACAAACTTAAGTTGAGTAAGTTTTTTAGTATAATATGATTTTAATATTCAAAAGGAGAATTGTTGTGAATTTACGAAGTTTTTATAAATATATTTTTATATTTATAGTCTCGTTATTTGTGCTAACGGGTTGTGGGGGCGGTAGCGGAGGTGTTACATCAGGAAACTCTTATTCAATAGAGAATGGTAATCGTGCCTTAATGGGTCCGTTAAAAGATGCAACAGTTAAAGTATATAAATTAACAGATCTAAATAGTAGTATAGAAGAAGTTCAAACAGGTGTTTTGGGTAAATTTGATGTTTCATTGCATGGTATATCGGATTCAAAACTTTTACTTATTGCCGTAAGTGGTGGTGTTGATATTGATGCTAACGATGATGGAGTTATTGACAAAAAACCTTTAGATAATAAAGGTGTAATCCACGGATATGCGACTGCGGGTGATTTAAAAAAAGGCAAGGTGCACATAACTCTAATAAGTGAATTAATTTATCAATATACCAAGCAATATATTCCAAAAATAGGAAATGATATAACATTAGATGATTTTAAAAGAATTATTTCATATGTTGCCAGAAATTTTATTGATTCAAAGGATGATAACGAGGCGTTTGAAAAAATGTTGACTTTCAACCCCATTGTTAAAGTTGATAAAAAAGAGTTGAGATTTAGTTATTCTAAGTTGGTAGACGGGAGTGGAAGTTTAGCATCATTTTATCACGCAGGAAGTAGTAAAAAAAATATAGAATCTAAAATAAATAATATTTTTAGCACATTGCCAATCTCACTATACAACAAAACCTTATTAAAACTAAGAGATGATTATAAAGTAACTTTTGTAGGTTCAAACATTGATTATGATACTACAGGATTTACATTGGATAGCAACAATACATCTTTTGTTAAAAAAGATTCAAATATTACAATCAATATTACAAGGGTTGATCCGCGCTACACTATTCTTAAGTGGAATGGTTGCGATAAAATATCGAGTGATTTAAAAACATGCAAATTAATAAATGTACATAATGATAGACTTATTTCAGCAATTGTAGTACCATCTATAAAAGAAAAAAGTGGAATTCATACGATTGATATTTCTAATGCTTATGCAGATATTGATAGTAATTTTTCTATAATGGATAAAAATGTTTCATTAACTTTATATTCAGATCTATCTGATAAAACAACCAAAGATTTATTAGCAACAATCAAATCAGATGATATTATTATTCATAAAACAGAACCTGTTTTTTTTGGTAAAGTTGTAGATATTAGCAAAATAAATGATTTTAGATATAAAGTTAACATGCAAACACTTAGTATTAAAGATGTTTTAAGCAGTGGTTATATTTCGACTTCAACTGATAAAATAGGAGCATCTAGTACATCTAGCATAAGTTCGTCTAGGGTATTATCAAGAGCTTTAATTTTGCCAAATGGTAAAAAAATAGAATTTGATCCCAATAAACCAACTAAAATAACACTTGATTTTAAAAATAATAAGATTTTACTTAGAGCAGTTAAATATCCATATGTTGAACCCATTAAATCTAAAGATGGTGGCTATGAAGCTATTGCGCACTTAACTAAAAATACTGAGATAACGGGCTCCCTGACACTAACTCCAATGTTTAAGTATAATATTGCTTGGAGTATGTGGAGTGGATTGGAAGTTTTTGACTTAACTCTCGGAACAAATATACAAAGTAGTGTTACACTTCATACTGGAGGTGGGTTTAAGATTGATAAGAATGTAAATATTGCTAATTTTACTTTTACCCAAACAGTGATGGTTGGACCATTTCCTGTTGTTTTTCAAGAGCCTATTTCAATTTATTTGGGGATTGATGGAAATGTTAAGGCTGATGCAGAATTGGGTGTTGACAATTCAATATCTCCTACAATTCATATAGTGTATGATAAAAGCATTGACAAGATTGATAGAGATATATCCTACCATCCTTCTTCTACTTTTTTTGCTACAATAAATGGTAGTGAAGATACTTTTGCATATCTTGGAGTATATCCTAGCTTTCAAATATATGGAATAGGAGGAGGAATTGATAATAAACTTGGTCTATACTCACTTATAACAGGTGAAGCTAAGGGTAAAGTCACAAGTTCTGCTGAGGATAAATCAGTAAAAATTAGTGCTGGTTTACAAGGCGAATATGGTTTTAGATATAAAGGTCATTTGTTGTTTAATACATCTTGGGATATTTTAAAAACAGTTATTTCTAAGATAAATGAAAAATTTTCAAAAAATATTGAAATGAATTGGACTATTGGAAAATTTAATTATTCATCAAAGTATAAAAAAGATTTAAAAATTCCAGGATATATAAAAGTTTTAGGATCTAGAGATGAATATAGTAGTATAAAAATAAATAATGTATCGGATCTTAATAAAAATTATATGTATACTATTACAAATCCAGGTGAAACAAATATTTCTTTTCTTGCAAAACTAGATGATAAATCATATTTTAATACCCAAATTAGTAAAGATAGTAGTAGTTTAGCAGGTCAAAAGGAAGTTTCTGGTGTTTTGAAGCCAGGAGAAAGCAAACATATTTTATTAAATATTAATGGTAAGATTCAAGATTATAAGCCAGGTGTGTATAATATAAAATTAAATATATATAAAAAATCTGCAACTATTTTGCCATGGGAACGAGCTGATTTATTATCATTACCTTTATTTGTATCGGATATTAAAATAAATGTAATACCAGATGATTTATCAGATTTGGAAAAAACTAAACTTGATGTTAATATTTCAGGATCTACCATTAAGAGCTTAACATTTTCTTGGGGTAAATATGATTCGATTGGAGGCTATAAAATTTATATGGGAGATTATAATAAATCTAATGATGTATGTGAGCATATAAGACCTTTTGCTGATAGCAAAAAAAATAATTATTCTGAAAGCTTATTAGCACTGATGAAAACTGGTGATAAAAATAGAAAAATAGAACCAAATAAAACATACTGTTTTACAGTTTCTGGATATAAAAAATATAAAACCATTAATGGAGAGATACTTAATTACGAAAAAGTTTTGAGTAATTTTTCTACAATTACCCCAATAAAAGTTAGTGAAGATATAAACTCAACCGACACTAATACAACTTTGCAAACAGAGTTGGATGTTATGTTCTTGGTTGATTTAACTGGAAGTTATGGAGATGACTTGGCAACTTTTAGAGATAAAAGTCTAGAAATGATAAATGCATTAAAAGCACATCTCCCAAAGAGTATCTTACTTAAAGTGGGAGTAACTTCTTTTGAAGATTATCCAAATTCATCTTATGATAGTAGTAGCACAGATAAGCCTTATATGTTAGATCTAAATTTAACTTCTGATGCCAATAAATTTAAAAATTCTATAAATAATCTTGTTTTAGGAAATGGTGGAGATGGGCCAGAAGCTCAGTTAGAAGGATTATATCAAACTATAAAAGATCCAAAAGTGGGATGGAATAATTCAGCTATGAAAATAATTATATTATTTACAGATGCAAGTTTTCATGATCATGATAGAGATCCTGATTATCCAGGACATGGTTCTAGTGAAGTTAAAAAATTATTATCTACAGAAGGTATTTCAGTAATAGGAATTGGTTCGGGTGATATAAGTACTGATTTAGATAATATTTCTAATTATACATATTTATTAAATTCTAGTTCAACAGGTGTTGTTAATGTACTTAGTAAGTTGGTTGAAGCAATTCCAGGAAGCAAAGTGGCAACAAGTTCTAGAGGAATTATTAAAAAAGTATTACCTAATCCTGATTTTGAAGGAGAGCCAAATAATTAGTTTGGTTCTCCTCTAATTTATAAAAAGGTTTATAAATGAGTGCACATGAAATAGATTTTAAAATAATTGGAGACGATCTCCAAATGGTGGAAATTGAATTAGATCCTGAAGAAACTGTTATTGCGGAAGCAGGGGCGATGTGCTATATGGATAGCACTATCAATTTTGAAACAAAAATGGGAGATGGAAGTGAAGCAAATAAGGGTTTTTTTTCTAATGCACTCTCTTCTGCAAAAAGAGTTTTAGCTGATGAAAGTGCCTTTATTACGCATTTTACAAATGTGGGAGGTAAGAAAGCAAGAGTTGCATTTTCTGCACCTTATCCTGGTAAAATCATCTCTATTGATTTACGAGAATATGATAATATCATTTATTGTCAAAAGGAGGCATTTTTATGTTCTGCTTTTGGAAATAAAATAGATATTGCCTTTATCAAAAAATTTGGTACTGGATTTTTTGGTGGAGAAGGGTTTATACTGGAAAAAATAACAGGGGATGGAAAAACTTTTTTACATGCAGGCGGTACAATTATAAAAAGAGAATTAAGAGGGGAAAAAATAAAAATTGATACTGGTTGTTTAGTAGCATATACTAAAGGGATAAATTACAGCATAGAAAAAGCAGGTAATCTTACTTCTATGCTATTTGGTGGAGAGGGGTTGTTTTTGGCTACTTTAGAGGGTGTGGGGACTGTATATCTACAGAGTTTGCCTTTTTCGAGATTAGCTGATAGAATAATCGCAAATGCTCCTTCGGAAGGAGGTCAATCAACAGGTGAAGGATCTTTAATAGATGGAATCAGTGGCTTATTTTCACAGAGGTGAAAAAGTTTAATGATTAAAAGTATTCCTAACATAAAGCTTTATAATATCTCCTTTTTTTGGGGAGTTACCAACAAAGGAAATAAAATATGCAAAAATTTATAATAATGAGTATTTTATTAACCCTAAGCTATGCTGGTGGAAATTTTTACTACTATCAAGATAAAAAGATATTTCTAACTCCTATTCAATCTTCTGTAAAAATCCAAAGAAGTTACTCAAAACAAACAAACAAGATAAATTACTACAAAACCCGAAAAGGAGATATAGTCGGTATTGGTAAGGAATTGATTATAAAGTTAAAAGATGGTGCCGAGCCTCAAAGTTTAGTAAATAAGTATCATATTATTATCAAAAAAAGATTGATTAAAAATATATATCTTGTAGAGGTAAATAATACAAAAGAAACACTAAATACAAGTAATAAACTTACTTTTGATGATAATGTAATATATGCTCAACCTAATTTTATAAAAAGAATGCAACAACGATGAAAAAACTTTTTTTATGTACTTTTTGTTTTTTTACATTGTTTATTAGTGGTTGTGGAGAAAGTGGTAGTAATCAATCAACAAAAACTAATATAGTCAATAAAAATAATACCACTATCCCGAAAGAAAGATTAGTGACAGATCCATATTTTTATCAACAGTGGTATTTAGAAGATAATATTACATTTTATAAGCAAAATGATATTGATAAAAATGCGTCCATTCATTTTGGAAAGAGCTATCGATATACAGGAAAGGGAGTCAAGATAGCTATTATAGACAACGGTTTAGATGTAACACATCCTGATCTTAAAGGAAGAATTGTCAGAACTTATGATATCTCAACAAATAGTTCAGTAGTTTCAAATGATAGCATAGATGGCTATCATGGTACAGCTGTTACAGGGATTATCGCTGCTGATGCCAATAGCATAGGTATCAAAGGAATTGCCAGCGGAAGTAAAATTATGTTTTTAAAATACAAAAAATATATGAGTGACAGTGAAACAATAGAACTTTTTCGCAAGGCCCAAGAATTTGGTGCAGATATTATTAACTGCTCATGGGGCACTTATAATGTTTCGCCTGCTGTAAAAGAAGAAATTCAGGATTTAGCAAAAAATGGTCGAAATGGAAAAGGAACTATCATCGTTTTTGCTGCAGGAAATGATGATCAATATATGGGAAATGACGAATCAGCAATCCCTGGAGTAATAGCTGTTGGCTCAACCAATAAATACAATTTAAGAGCATGGTATAGCAATTATGGTAAGCATCTTGATGTAGTAGCACCTGGAGGATATTACATAGGCATTACGACACTGGATGATATGGGAGATAATGGAGCAGGATCGTTAGTAAAAGGGTATTTATTGGCTAATGATCCGAATGCCTTTATGGGTACATCAGCAGCAGCACCTATAGTATCAGGCGTGATTGCTTTAATGCTGGAAAAAAATCCAAATATGACTAGGGCTGAAGTGGAAGAGGCTTTAAAGAATAAAAGTGATAAAATCGGAAAAATTGATTATGTTAATGGATTTAATAACTATTATGGCTATGGAAAAATTGATGCATCTATGCTACTAAAATAAATGAGGAACATAAAGACAACCGAAGTAATCAATATAAGTAATGTTGTATAAACTAGATGAAAAGCTTAAAGAGTTAAAATTGTCGGTTAAAAAATAAATTTTAAGCATTTTTTTAGATTTTTAAGGATATCATAGATACAGAAATATATTTTCAATAAACTAAATTTAGGAGTGTAAAACATGAAAAAAAGTTTGATAAATGCATCAATGATCTCAGTAGCAACTGCAGTAGTTTTGTCAATGACTGGCTGTGGAGGTGGAGGTAGTGGTGGACAACTGCAGGCGGGGCTACAAGCACAACGACAACTGGTACTGCAGCAGATGGTTATATAAAAAATGCGACAGTGTGTTTAGATATGAACGAGAATGGCAAATGTGATTCTGACGAGCCTTTCGCTATCACTGGAACAGATGGTAATTATACTCTAACTGTTACTGCTAAAGAAAAGGCAAAAGCAGATAAAAATGCTCCACTTCTTGTATCTGGTGGTATGGATATCGATACAGATGCAAACTTAACCGGTACCTTTAAAGCACCTTATACAGGTGGCACTACAACAAATATTACCCCAATAACTACACTTGTTTCAGCTATGGTTGCCAAAGGTACACCTGTAGATACAGCATATAAGCAAGTAGCAAAAGCTTTAAATTTAACAGAAACAGAAGTAAAATCAGATCCTGTTAAACTTGCAAAAGATGATAATAATACAAAAGCAATCGCAGCCGCTATGACAATTCATCGTGTTATCACAATAATGGCAAAATCTGCTAAAGTTAATAATAGTAAGATTTATAGCGATTTAGTTACTGCTATAAAAACAGTAGCAGATGATAGCAATACAACAACAAAATCAATTGCAACTATCGTAAATACAGCGGCAGTTGAGGCAAACTCAACTCTTCCATCAGAGGCAATAAGAGCTGCAAAAATGGCAGTTACTATAGGAAAAACTATTTCAAGTGCTATTACTACTTACGGAAATACAAATATTCAAGATGCTGCTCTTGCTTCATATACTGCTCTTAATACAATTCAAGAGAAAGTAACAACTGCACTTGAAAATAATACAACAATAGATAATACTTTTATAACAAATGTTGAGAGTAATGCTTTAGCTACACTT
>JALUWO010000211.1 GCA_027019405.1 Candidatus Altimarinota bacterium
TCAAATATAATATATTTTCATCTTAATAATTCTTTATTTTTAAGTATTCCTCATATAATATCTATTATATACTCAGGATTATTCATAATCATTTTCACTATTTTTAGATCTATTTTTATTCATCATACAGTTTCTGTTTCTAAATATTCTTGTAGTTTATTTATAAAAAACTTAGAACTATCATTACTAATACTATGATTATGTTCATCTAATTCTAAAATTTGAAGTGACATATCATCTACTAAAAATAATGTAGCCAATTCTTGTCAAAGTTTTTTAACAATTTTAATTTTATCTTTATTTAGTAAAATATCTTCTGAATTCATGCCATTTTCTACTATTTCTATATTTGTAATAATTCATTCTTTATTCTTTCACCTGATAATTTCTTCAAGTTTTTGTCTTTCATCTTTTACTATTCATTTTCATCATTTTGCTAATTTTAAAATAGTTTCTGGATATAAATTATAACTAACTAATTTATAATCTTTAAGCATCTCAGATAAAACTTTTTTTTTAGAATGTAATATCTTTAATGTCTTAAAATCAAATAACACAACACCTGCACTCCTAACATAATCATCTTTATAATTTAAAACAGATATTAATTCTTCTAATAGTTCTGGATTTGCTAATATCTCTACTCAATATTTCTCTATTTTATCACTGTTATTAACCTTATACATTTCTTGTATTCTTATTCATGTGGTCATATTTCCCAATACTAATTATAAAAAATAAAAGTATAACTATTAAACAACTTTATTTTTCAAGAAGTCAGTCTTGTTTTAAGAATAAATCAAATTCTTCTAATACATTTTTTCAAGTTAGTGCTTTAACTGTCTGCATAACTTTATTGTCTAGATCATAAAGGATATTATCTCTTTTTGATATATCATGATTTAATTTAATTTCATTACTTAAATCACTTCATATGATATTTGGTAAGTTATCTCATATTAATCTATCAAATAATCTTGCAAAAATTTCTGCTGAACTAGCTCAATAATTAGAATAACTATATTTTTTACCAGAATTTAATATATCTTTATTATCTATATAGTATTTTATAAGTTCTGCTATATTCTCTTCTAACTCTATCATACTTATTTCATCTATAAGTGCCAATTTTGTTATTAAGTCAGTTCTTATAGCAATATCTTTTCATCAATATTTATTTTTCCTAATTCTAAAATATTGTGGCAAATTGTTAATTATAGAAACATATATAGTTAAGGCTCTATAACTAGCAGGAATTTTTTCTATATGATTAAATATTCATATTATATCATAATAATCTTTTTTCTTCAAATTATCATAATATTCTGCTATTTTAAAGTGTATAAAGTGTCAAGTCTCATGTACTAGACTATTCCATCAGTTAATATCAACACTTAGTACATGCTTATCAGGAAAATATACTCAACTTGCCTTATATTGTCAAAGTTTTCTAATTTTTAACATAGTATCTTTTGTTAGGTCGGTTAGTTGCATTTTATAGTTCTTTAAATATTGTTCATCAATATAAGTTAGTATTTTATAATAATTAGTGAAAAATCTATCTATATTTGATAAGTTAGTATTTTCATCTATATCATATCAAGCAAAACTTCATATAAAGTGTTTAACATTTTTATCTTGTATTTTATTTAGTATATTAGCAACTATCTCATCTGTTTGATTTAATACTCTAAAATTATCTGTTTGCCATACTTTTGCATATTCTTTTCTATTTCAAACTTTTTTACTTAACTTAGAATTTGTTTCTCTTGTAAATGCTCCTTTTTTAATAAGTTCTTTAATAATGTTTATTAACAACAAATTATAAGAATAATATTTACTATATTTTACATCACTTAAATCAGGTATTAAGTCAGGTTTAACTTTAATTGTTCATTTAAGATACTCTATTACATTTTCATGATATTTTGAAAAATCTTTTAAGAAAATATTAAATTTAGCATAGTTATTATATCTTATTGAGGATGT
>JALUWO010000212.1 GCA_027019405.1 Candidatus Altimarinota bacterium
ATGGAAAGATGTATGGAATAGTGATATAACTTTTGAAAAGACTGTAAAATGGTATAAAGCATTTTATGAAGAAGATAAAATAGTTTTGACTAAAAATGATTTAAAGTCTTATGTGAATGATGCAAAAATTAAAAATATTGAGTGGAGTAAGTAAAAATGGATTTAGTACAAATATCAAAAAATATTAGAAGGTCTATTGTGAAAATGAATGCTAAATCTTTTGCATCTCATTCTGGAACAGCATTATCTACAGTGGATATTTTAAGTAGCTTATATTTTAAGATTATGAACATTGATGAAAATAATCCTCAACTAAAAAATAGAGATAAATTTATTTTAAGCAAAGGTCATGGAAGTTCAGCTCTTTATGCAACTTTATCTGAAAAAGGGTTTTTTGATAAAAAACTTTTAGAGGGCTTTTATATTGATGGAGGTATTTTGCCAGGGCATCTTGATAAAGAAGCAGTACCAGGTGTAGAAGTTTCATCAGGCTCTCTTGGACATGGATTGTCAATAGGTATAGGTATGGCAATAGCAAATAAGGTTGACAAACTTGATAATAATGTTTATGTTATGTGTGGTGATGGCGAACTAAATGAAGGCTCTGTTTGGGAAGCAATAATGTTTGCACCGCAAAATAAACTTAACAACTTAACTTTAATAGTTGATTATAACAAATTACAAGGTTACGGAAAAACAAATGAAGTAATTAATCTTGAACCTTTAAATGAAAAACTAAAAGCTTTTAATTGGGATGTAATTGAGATAAATGGTCATGATTTTGAAGAAATTGAGAAATCATTAACTAAGGTTACAAATAAGCCAAAAGCAATTATTGCTCACACAATAAAAGGGAAAGGGGTTAGCTTTATGGAAAACGAATTTGTTTGGCATTACAAATCACCAAATGAAGAACAATTAAAACAAGCATTGGAAGAATTATTATGAGAAATATATTTGTAGAGACACTAATAGAACTTGCAGAAAAAGACAAAAGAATATTTGTTTTAACACCTGACCTTGGATTTTCTGTTTTAGAAAAGTTTGAAGAAAAATTTCCTGATAGATTTTTAAATGTGGGAATTGCTGAAGCAAATGCTATAAGTATTGCCTCAGGATTAGCTTTAAGTGGTAAAATTGTTTATGTTTATAGCATTATTCCATTTGTAACAATGAGACCTTTTGAACAGATAAGAGTTGATGTTGCCTATATGAATACAAATGTAAGATTAATTGGTGTAGGAGCTGGTGTTACATATGGTCCAGCAGGTGCTACACATCATGCTATTGAAGATATTGCTTTAATGAGGGCTTTGCCTAATATGACAGTGTTTTGTCCTTCTGATCCATACGAAGTCAAAGAAGTAACAAAAGAATCTCTAAACCATAATGGTCCTATCTATTTTAGATTAGCTAAAAAAGGTGAACCTATTATAAGCGATATATCCAAACAAATAAAATTAGGTCAAGCGAATTATATTCAAAAAAAGGATGATAGTAAAATAGTGATTTTATTTACAAGTAATGCTTCTGATTTAGCTATCAATATTTCAAAAGAATTTAAAAATAATAATATAGATATAGATTTAATAAGTATGCATACTATAAAGCCATTTGATTATAAAACTTTAGAAGATATTATATCTACAAAAGAATACATTTTTACAATAGAAGAACATAGTATCATTGGTGGATTAGGTAGTGTTGTCGCAGAATATCTAGCAGAATCAAAATATAATCCTAAGTTCAAAAGATTTGCTTTACCCGATGAATATTCACATTATATTGGTTCTCAAAAATATATAAGAGAAAAATTTTGTTTAACTTCAGATAATATTATTAAATCGATAATAGAGTTAATATGAACATCTTCATTACAGGTTCTAATGGTTTTATAGGTTCCCATTTAAAAGAGTATCTACAAAATAATGATACAAAATATACTCTTTTTACACCTTCAAGTAAAGAGTTGGATTTAGCAAAT
>JALUWO010000213.1 GCA_027019405.1 Candidatus Altimarinota bacterium
TGGCTATGGAATACGGAATGCCTTGTCAATCAGGTTGGGGAATGTGAATAGATAGGATAGTTTCACTTCTTACATGACAAGATAATTTAAGAGATGTTGTATTATTTCCACTTATGAAAAAAGAAGAAGGAGAAGAATAATAATATTGACATCATAATCTAAATAATTATATCTTAACTATTTATTTGGTTAAGATTTTTTGTATGAATGATAATTTAAAATTAGAAAATTTAGAAATAAAGGAAAATAGTCTTGTATCTCAAACTTCATTAATGATTTATAATATTTTATTAGCATCAAAATCTAATAAAAATTTAGAATTTATAAAAGATATTGAATGATTTTTTTCTAAACAATTAGATAATTGAAGAAATAATGAAGAATTAATTAAAATATTTCAAAGATTATTTCATAAATATAATGTGCCTGGTATAGTTGATAAAAAATGAAACATTTTAAATATAACAGATATTGATAATAAAGCTACTTTATTTTTATTAAAAAAATATTGATTTAAAACTTATAATATTAGATATTCTTGAAAAACATCTAGAAAAGAAGAAAGAATAAATTTTACAAATAATAAAGAATGACTTCATATTGTATGAAAAGAAACTAGTTGATTATCATCATTTTTTAATAATGCAACTATAAATCTTTATGATAAAGAAATATCAAATTCATATATTATTTTTTCTATTTTAGATAAATTGTGAGCTATACCTGAAGATGAAAAACAAATAGTTAAAAATTTTATATCATTTATTTATCTAGTTTCTAAATGAAAATTAGATTTTATGAAATCTAAATGAGATGAATTTTATAATGAATATGATAAAACTATATATTGAATATCTCAATTTTTATCTTTAGAATTTATATATGATTATATTTCTAAATGAAATACATGATTTGAAATACTTTCAGATGATTATTTAAGTTCTACAGTTGTAAATACACATAAATGACCAACTTATTTAAAATATTTTTCTAATATCAAAAGAAATCAGATTAATAAAAGTAAAGATCAAGTAGAAGATATTATTAGTAATAAATTAACAGTTAAATATTATAATCAAAAATTAGAATTTTTAGTTGATATAGATTGAAATTTGGTTAATTGACTAGATGTAGCTTCAAGTATATGAAAATGATTTATAAAAGTTAATAAGAATTGAACTATTATGATTTATAATCCATCATGATTTTCTCCAAAGATGAACTTTTTGTGAGTTTGAAAAAAGAATAAAATAGCTTTTATAGAACATAATCATAAAAATTATTTTGAGAAAATAGAAAAGTTTGTATCTTTATTGTGATGAAAATTTGCTAAATATGCTTTATTAAAAAAAATATGATATACTTGAGAATTACTAAATAATAAAAAAGATAGTTGATCAAATAGTTTTGAAAAGGAATTTAAAAAAATTGAGAAAAAAAGATTAAGATTAAGACAGAAAAGAATTAAAAATAAAGAAAAAACATATAATAAACAAAATTTCTTACTTGAAGATTTACAAGTATGACAGAAAGTATATTGAAAGCTTTTATGAATTAGCTCAAAATGAAGGATTTTTGTAAATATATGATTACAACATGTTCATGATTTTGAAGTTTATGTAACACCTACAAGACTTAAGTGAAAAGAATATTATGTAAATAAAGTACTGAAAAATAAATGAATAAAAAATCTTGAAGATAGAGAAGATATCTTGTTAGCATTTAAAATAAAAGATATTGAAACTGATACTAGTATTCACAGAGTAAGGCTTGTTCAAATATAATTTATTTATAATATATTTTAAAGTTTTATAACAATTTTAAATTAGAACTAAAAAAATAGTGTAGCTTCGAATAATAGAGTAGTATAAAAAAAGGAGCGAGTAGCCCCTTAAATCTTTATGAAATTTAAGAAAAAAATTTATAAAAATTATTTGATTCTTTTATAAGGAATACCGTGAATATAAAT
>JALUWO010000214.1 GCA_027019405.1 Candidatus Altimarinota bacterium
GAACTAATATGTCAATGTAATCTTTACCTATTTGTATATTTTCACGATATATAGCTTCAATGGTATTAGCTTCAATTATACATTGATATGAATCTGGTATTAGTGCTTGTAAATTTATCATCATTTGGTGTTCCTTTAATTAAATTGGGGTAGAAGTATAGCTAATAAAAGCTTAAACTTCTACTTGTACATGTTTGTAACAAAATAGTCAGTTACTTTGTCTATAGTTGCTTGAATATCGAGGCGTTCGATACGTGCTTTGAATACAGCTAAATGAAATTCGTCATTTACCTTGAATAGCTCACGTATTTCCTTGAACTTATTATTTACTATACTTAATATGCTATGCGGAGAGTCCTCCTCCTTAGTAGGTAGCAGAGATTGTATTGAGCGTGAAAGAGTTCTATAGTTATCTTTATTTATTGTATCTACATCTTTTCTTACAACTAGTAGTATAAGTAACTGTTTACCGGCTATTTCTAATATGCGTTCATCCATTACGTTTCCTTTACTGGTTTAATATAGTATTTATACTGTGATTTGCACATGTCAGTTTCTTTAGCTTTGTTAATGATACCTTTAGCTGTAAATAAGTTAAATGTTGTAGGGTTGTCGCAAAACTTATCTTCTAGCCATCCAGAAGGTTTGTAATTTTTGCAGTCTAACCCCTCATAGTTGTAAGTTTCGCTTGTATCTAAATCTTTACAGTATATGTTTACTTGCATAGCTACTCCTCTACTGGTTTAATGTAGTATTTAAATCTTTCGTCAGTAAGTAACCTTCCTATAAATTTTTTAGCTTCAAATATATTGAATGTTTTAGGAGTACGTTTATGTATGGCGCTTAATGATTGATATGCACAATCTATGTCTCCGATATACGCAAAAGTAGCTGGTATATCTGATCTATCGTAACATACTATGAACTGCATGATTTCTCCTTACATATTCAAATGTCTAGCGTTAAATAGGTTTAACCTACATCGAGTACAAGCTACGTATTTTCTAAGTAGTTGTTTACAGTTCTCGATGTAATTATGATATAATAACGTAAAGGATTTATAATGACAACAAAAATATGCTATAAGTGTAAAAATAGTCTTAATGTAGATAATTTTCATAAACAAAGTCGATCTCCTGATGGGTTAAGTAATGTATGTAAAAACTGTAAACGTATTCAAGATAAAGAATACCGTGAACAAAATAAAGAAAAAATAGATTTAAAATCTAAAGAATATAGAAAAAATAATAAAGAAAAAATAGCTTTAAAAGATAAAAAGTATTCAGAACAAAATAAAGAAGTAATCTCTAAAAAACGTAAAGAATACAGAGAACGTAACAAAGAACAATTAGCTGAGAGGCGTAAACAGAAATACCACTCTGCTTCAGAAGAAGAGATTGCTTTACGAAAAAAGAAAAAGAAAGATTACTTAAAAAATGCTCCAGAACATGTTAAACAACGTAAACGTGAGTATGATAAAAAATACTTTGCTAGTGAACGTGGTAAAAATGTATTAAAGAATTCTCTTCATAAACGTAGAGCGCAAATGCTTTCTAGTTGTGATAATACAATAACTCTTGATGCTTTAGAAAATTTAGCTAAAGAACAAAATTATACTTGTAAATGGTGTAATAAGCCCTTAAACTATGAATTACCTAAACAAATTCATTTAGACCATATAATACCATTAGCAAAAGGTGGTATTCACTCTATAGATAATGTTTGTTGGTCATGCGCTAGTTGTAACTTTAAAAAATCCTCTAAGTTACCAGATGAGTTTATTGTAGATTTAAATGCCTAGCGTTGTATAAGTTTAGTCTTGCTCTCGTTGCTGCTACGTAATAAAGTTTGAGTACTACTTTGTCTTCTGGTGATTCAGGTCCGCCTTGGTCGAGTACACGGTCTACAGCATTGTTTAAGTCTTCATTAATGTGCACAGTCTCGTATCCCATACCCTTA
>JALUWO010000215.1 GCA_027019405.1 Candidatus Altimarinota bacterium
TTTTACTACTTGCTTGGCATGTTGAACAATTTAAAAAAGAGCATGATATCTCGGATGAAATGTTTAGGCAGATGCAGGCTTATGCTGGTATTGGAGGTGGGCTTTGAGTTTTCCGAAGTTTACAGTAAGGAGAGCAAAGACTACTTGAGCGATATTCTCTTTCGCTACGGTGAAAATGGTAAGTTTTATTTTGAACAAAACGGTAGTTTAAAAAGTGTATCACTTGAAAATAAAATAGACAATGTTACAAACAATATTTCTCATTTTATGCGATTCAAAAACTATTACATTGTAAAAAAACATAAAAACTATTTACTTTATCGCTTTGCAAACACTAAACTCCTTACATTTAGACTCAAAAGACAAGATGTTCTAGATAATTTTTTTATACTTAAAAATCATCTCTATCTTATTGGAAACGACAAAATTTTTGCACAAGCAGATCTGGAGACAAAAAAGTTACACTATATAAAGCCGGTAAATTTTTATGATCTTTATCAATACGATACCAATGATAATTTTGTCGCATATGCTACGCGGGATTACCACATAAAAATTTTAGATGCAAACCTTACTTTGATAAAAGAGTATAAGGTTAATCCACTTCCAACTGTTTTTTCCTATGCTATAGATAGAAAAAATATCGCTTATATAGATTATGAAAAAAAGAAAGTGTTTTTCAACGGCAAAGCACTTGTTAATCTGCAAACTACAGATACAAATTTGGCATTAGATGATAATAGAATTGCAATTGTCACTTACGATCGCTATACTAAAAAACTTAGCATCGAGATTTATAACGGTATAAGGCATACTAAAAGTTATGAGTTTAAAATAAAAGCGAAATTTATTAATAAAGTTTTACTTTATAAAGATACCTTGATTATTTCATTTACTTCAAAAGCGCTTTTTATAAAAAACGGTAAAATTGTAAAAAAGATCCTATATAAGCACCAATTTAGCAATAGAATCACTTTAAAAAAAGTAAAAAACATAGCCTATTTGAGTTATAATGATGTTCTTAAAGAGATAAGCCTCGATACTTTAAAAACGAAATATATCTCCTCTAAAGGATATGGAATACAAAATGGAGAGGATATTCTAGCTTATGTCGATAAATTTATGCAAATTTCACTTATCGTAGAGTTTGGTGGTAAAAAGATTCCTATAGCACTTGTTAATGATTTAGATACATACTTTGTTCTGAAAAATTATGTAATAGTAGAGTTTATAAACGATAAAACAGCTGTTTATGTGATATCAAAAAATAAGACTATAAAACTAAAGCTTACATCAAAGCACAATTTGATTCTAAATCTCTTTGGCTTGGACAATAACCGTTTTGCAGTGGTAGATGGATTTGGACTGAGGATTATAGATTTGGATAGATTGAAGAGCCTGAGAAGATGATAGGATGATGAAAATAGTATTTTTATTGTTGAGTTGCTTGAATCTTTTTGCATCCATTACAACAAACGCACTTATCATCAAACCAAAATCGATCTCTCACAGAAGCATCGTTAACGATATAATGGTAGCAAATAACAAACTCTATTCTATCGCTAACGATGGCACTATGAAAGTTTGGAGTAAAACTTTTTTAGACTTGAAACATACCGTGTATGAAAAAGGGAGTGCTATTCACGATAATCTCTATGCTCTTGCTCAAAATGACAACTATATTTTAACTGGTGGTGATTCTGGAATCCATTCAGTGGTTTTTGTTCATGATAAAAAAACGCTCAAAGTTGTCAAACAGATAGAGAGTGATTTTTCTAATACCATATCGAAAATTATCTTCAACAACACAAAAGATAAACTTTTAATAGTATCTGGTGATAGCATCTACTTTTATGATAAAGAGTTCAACCTTATAGAAAAAAAAAGCTTTTATAAGTATTGTGAAAAATTTCCTAGCTCGATTTACGATGCCGTTTTTTTAGATAAACAG
>JALUWO010000216.1 GCA_027019405.1 Candidatus Altimarinota bacterium
ATAATAATTGAGATTATAACAATTGAAATACAAAAAGATGTTATGTATTTACAAATCCTAGTGATTGAAATTTTGAACTTACTAATGAAGAATATAAACCATATAATATAAATCAAGATTATAATAAGGATATATTTCCTATAAATGATTGAAAAACAATAGAAAATATAACAAATTTAAAATGAGTATATAATTTTCAATATATAATAGATGTCTTTATAAATTTTAAAGATGTTCCTTGTAATAATTGAAACTGTAATATATCTATTTTAAATTGAAGTGCTAATCAACTTATAGATAACTGATGAGAAAATTTATTTAGTTTAGATATGCCTATACAATATATATGACAAAATACAATATTATGAAATTTCTTTAAATGAGAATTAAATAATAAAAAAATAAATAACTTGTTATCGTTTTATAATAATATAAGTAATAATAATTTTACAAAAATAGTTTATTGAGCTAATGTATTTAAAGAATATTTTACAAAAATATTAAATGGTTATCAAAACTCAACTGTCATTACTAAAAAATATTATTGAGGTTATCATTGTAGTCATACTTATTATGAAAATTATATTGAAGATAAAAATTGGAATACAAACCAAATTAGAACTGTGAAAATGAACTTATGAGCATGGTATTATGAAAACTGATATAGTGATTGAAAATATCCTTTTTATTTTAATGATTTTAATTATACTAATGATTATAATAGTGTAAGAAAAATGATAGATAAAAATTTAGATATTTGAGTAACAAAATATAATAATCAAGTTTGAATGCTTTGAAATAAAATAAAATTATTTTGAATATGATATACAAATAATATATGAAAATATACCACTGATAATACTTTTTGATGAAAAATTATAAATACTTATTGAAATAATGAAAAAAGCTTTATTACAAATACTTTTGAGCATTGAAATAATAGATATAAAAAACCTAATATTATAAACTATATGAAACAATGAAAATATTTTAATAAAATAATTTATATAAATGATAATGATAATTTAAATAAATTATTATTTGAATGAGAAGATTATAATTGAAATAAACTTGCTACTTGAAATTGAATAACAAAAATTATAGTTGATTATCCTGATGTAAATATAATATGATATAATTGAAATAATAATTTAAAATGAAATATAACTTTAATATCAAAAAATTGAGATATAAATATAATGACAAATATAAATAAAAATGAAAATATCAACTTATATTATTGAATATTCTTAGCAGCAAATAATAATATAAATGTTTGAAATAATGTAGTTTATATAAATTGAATATATTTGATAACTAATAACATAAATACAAATTATAGTAGTAACCCTTTATTTATTAACTGATATGTATATAATTTATGAAATTGAAAATTTGTTTGTAATAGAAATATTACTAATTTATTCTTATTAAATACATCAAGACAATATTATACTGATTATGATGATATAACTTTTAATAATATACAAGATAAAGACTTTACTTCATTCTTTAAATTATATACAGCAAATAAAACTGCTGGTTGTTCTATAAAAGAAAATTACAAAATGAGAACAAAATTATTATTTCAATTTATATGAGATCTTTGATTTTAATTAAAAAAGAGATAAATTTATCTCTTTTTTTTAAAGTAAATATAAAAATAGTATAATATAACTTTCTAATACTTATTATACATATAAAAATTTTTATAATTTAAACTTAAAAAATATGAAGGTAATATCAAAAAAATATAAAGAACAAAAAAATATGCTTGAAAAAAGTGAAAAAATAATAAACGATTTAGTTCAAAATAATTTTAAATGATTTTGACCAATTATTACTGAATTACAAATATCTTATGATAGAAGTGAATCAGTAAAAACAAGACAAAATAAACCTTTTATTTTAAAAGAATGAAAAATAGTTTTAATTGAAGAAGAAGCAGATAATTTTAAAGGAATAAAAACAAAACTTATAAAAAAATTAAATAAAAAAGAAATTGAAAAATATTTTGAAAATAAATGGAATACACAAAAAATAATAGAAACAAAAAATATTTTACCATATTTTTCTTTTAGTTTTATTAAAAATATAAAACAAACACTTTTATATATGATAAATAATGATATAGATAGAATTACAATATATACAGAATGATTTGAAAATAAATTAGAAACATTTACAATAAAAGATTTACAAACAATAAAAAAAGAAATAGTAAAAAAATAAAAACCATATATTTGTTTTAAAATAAATATATTATAATAAAAAGTTAAACATTAAATTTTATTATATTTTTCAAAAAAAAGATAAAAATACAACAAATCAAATTAAATTTTTAGTTTTTTAAAATCGAAACATGATAAAAAAAATAACCTTTTCTGTTATTAGTTTATTTTTATTTAATTTATTTGGATATAATTCTTTTGCTCTTAATTTAGATCAAGATTATAATAATTATAAACAAAAAATTACACCAAAAAAATTAGATAATTATATAAAAGAACATTTAAAAAATGGAATGAAAATTGAAGAAGAAGATAATTTAAATCAAATTGAAAGTAGCGATGTTTGATGACTAACAAGTATGAAATTAAAAATTGTGGATTATACAAAAATTGAATGATTAGAAAAAGAAAAAAGAGAAGCATTTATAAATAAATTACAAAAAAAATTTAACAATATAAATATTTTTGGAGGAAGAAATTTAATAGCAGTTAATAATAATAATGAAATTTTATGATTTATAAATGTTGATTGAAACTTTAAATTTTTCCCTGCTATGTTAGCTTGAAATGGTTGAAATCAAAAAATTGAAGATGCAAATCCTTTATTAAAAAAAATTATTGAAGATAGTTCCATAAAAGAAAATAATAAAGTAAAAATAATTTGAGATTGAACTTTTAGAGAAACAAAAGTTTTAAAATTTAATAAAGATTCTTATTGAAAATTAAAAAAAACATATTTAAGTGATGTTTGAAATATTGGTGTAAGAATACAAACAAAAAGATTAGAATTTATATTAGCTTGAGAAAAAATAATAATACCAGTATATTGAATTTTCAATATAGATAATTGAGAAATGGAATATATTAAAAATTGGAAAATTGTTTTAAATAATAAATGGAAATCAGAAATTCCTGATTTAAATACAACTTGAAATAATAAAACAACAACTCCAAAACTTGAAAAATGTAGTTCTTTTGTTGATAAAAATTTTATAAAAACATTAGAAAATAAATATAATCTAAAATTTCAACAAGATAGTAATGATAAAACAAAATATTGGTTAATAAAAGATGATAATTTTAATAAAGTAAATCAAAAAGAAATAGTATTAGATAATAATATAGATGGTAATAATAATGATAATATTAGTAATTTTAAATGAAGTTGTTCTTTCCAAAAAATAGATATAAAAACAAATTGAAAAGAAACATTAACTTGTAATTATTTAAAAAATAAAACACAATCTGAATTAACAAATATTCTATCAAAAAGAACATCTGAAGCAAATAAAGATTGAATCTATTATTTTTATAATGGAATAGTTGATAATGATTGAAATAAATATTATTTAGTAAAAGAAACAGATTGAAATTGAAAAACAGTTAGAATATTTAATGGTTGTAATGGTTGAATATGGGTTGATAATAATGTAAATAGTATTTGAACAGACTGAAGTTGAAAAATAAATTCTTTTATAAATGAACTAAAATATCGGTTATCATCTTCAACAAATTGAGATTTAAAGGTTTGAAATCAGTATGATATAATAGATTATTTTGATTCAAAAATAAATAAAGAATATTATATTTTTGTTGATAATTGAAATAATTTTGATAAAGTAAAAACTTTATTTTTTTGAAATTATCCTTTAATAAAATGATTATCTATTTTTAAAAATTTAGAAGACTTAGAACTTTATTGAAGTAGATATACAACAATAATTTGAAATGATATTTTTAAATTAAAAAACTTAAAAACACTTTTTATAGGAGCAAAAAATGTTGATTTAAATAATTTAAAATCAACTAATTTAACACAATTAGAAAATTTAACTCTTCATTTAAACTCTTATAATGGTCAATTTATTTTACCTGAAACAGTAAAATATGTTAATATAGATATTTCAAAATGAACAACTTCTTCTCCTATTCTTGCTAAAAGTTGATGAAATTATAAAAACCTAACACAATTTCGGTTAAACATTAACGATGGTTTGATAAACATGTCAAATTTAAAAGAAATTTTAGAAAATAGTTCTTCAAATATAAAAAAAATGGAAATAGCAAGTTATCCAGAATCTGACTTATGATATAATGATATTGTTTTAGGTTGAAAAGAAATAATATTAAATAATAAAATATTATCTAATTTATGAAATAAAATTACAAATTTATTATTGTCTAACATTTCTTTAGATTACAATGATAATTGAACAATTAAAAAAGTAACTAATCTTTCAAATTATCTTTCAAATTTTACTAATTTAACTAGTTTAATACTTGATTGACTAAATTTAGATAAATTAACTGTTTCTTGATTTTCTAATTTAACTAAATTATTTATATATGGTTATGGAAATAATAATTTAACAAGTTTAGATTTAAATAACTTACAAAACTTAACATCTGTTTCTCTTAATTATTTACCAAATTTAACATCATTTAATATAGATTTAAATACTGTTTGAAATGATAATACAAAATGGGATATTAGTAATGTTTGAACATTTAACTAATATTTCTTTAAAACTACAAATACTTATTAAATAATAAAAATAATTTATATAATAAATAAAAAAATATGATTAAAAAAACATTTTGATTATTCACAATAACTTTTATATTGTTTAATACAATAAGTTTTGCTGATTATTTTAGTGAAACTTATTGAGTAAATAATAAAAATAATCCAACAATTATTTATAATTATGATTCAACTAATAGTAAATTAACTAAAGTAACATCAAATAATTTTGAAAAAATTAAAACACCAAATACTAAAAATATTAAATTTTATACTTGTTGAAAAGATACATCTTGGTTATCTTGTATATATGAAAATGATAGAAAGGTAGGTGATTTAATAAATAATTTTGAATTTGAAACTTATGGTATAATAAATGATTATTTATCAAAAAATAAAATATGAGATTATTTATATTTTGATAAAAATAAAGATTATACTTGTACATCAGCTGATACATCTTGTTTAAATGTCAATATTTCTAATGATTTAGTTAAGTCAATTAAAATAACTTGAGATACAACTATAAAAGATCAAAATCTTAATTTGTTAATAATAGATGTAGAAAATAATAATGATGCTACAATAAATTTTGATAATTCTAAAATAAAAAATTTATATATCTATACAACAAATTCAGAAAATAAAATAACATTAACTTGAACAATAAATAATTTAAAAAAACTAAATTTAAGATGAGATGTAGAATTTGATTTAACTAATTTTGATATACCAAATATAGTTGATTATGAAATATTAGCAAAAAAAATAACAAATAATAAACTAATGAAAAATTCAACAAACACATTAAAAAGTATCATTATTACTAATAGTTATAGTAACACAATAGATTTAAAATGATTTATATGATTAGAACTAATTAAAACTTATTATGATATAGGAGAAATTCCCGTAAATCTTATATTTGATAAAAATAATTTGCCAACAAACTTACAATATTGGTTTAATGGAAATACTGAAATAAATAAAAATTCTGACAAAACAACTTTACCTTTAGATAGTAATAGTAATATAGAACTAACTTGAGACTGAAATAAAATAAATATAAATATTGTTAATAAAAATTCAAATATAAAAATTTATGATGAAAATTTTAAAAATTGTATAGAAAATGATAGTTATGATAAAAATCGAAAAAGAGTTTCAATAAGTTTTACAGAACATACAGATGATAATAATAAATATTGGACAATAGATCAAGATCAAGATACACTTGATAGTATAGAAAATTTATGAGATTGTAGTGATGTTATAAGTTTAAATTGAATAGAAAATTTAAAAAATCTAAAAACTTTAATAATATATTCTTTAAAAAAGTGATTTGATGAAAATAGTTTAACAAAAATATGAGATAAATTAGAAAATTTTTCAATTACTTATAATGCTAGAAACCAAATATCAAATATAGATACAATATTAGAAAAACCAAATTTAAAGAATGTTTCTTTAAATTATACTGCTATAAAAACAATAGATATGTCAAAATTTTCACCAAGTATTGAAGAATTTAGTATAAATGGCAATTGAACCGATATAACATTTCAAAACAATACTGATAGTAATAAAACATATAATTTAAGTAGTTTTCAAATAATATGGAATAATTGAAAAATAAATTTTAAAGGAGATCAAGAAACATTTAAAAATTTTTCTAAGTTAAAAACATTAGCTCTTGGAGCATGACAAATAAGTGATACTAAATTAAAATTAAATAATTTAAATTCAGATGATGTTACACTTATAAATATACCATTGTCAGAATTAAAAAATAATACATTTTATACTTTTGAATATTATAATGATGAAATAACTAATTTTGATGATACTACAATTGAATGAAATACTATAGATAATTTAACACTAAATACACCAAAATTAAGTTTAATAACAGAAACAAATTGGAACTGATTTTGAGCTAGCCGTCTTTGATATAGTACAAATCTTGATGATGGCTTTATAAGTCTTTATTATCACGATCATACTACAATTATACATCTTCCAATAATTAAAACAAATTCTGATGACACAAAACCTTCAAAATACATAAAATTAAATGATTTACAAGTAGAATGATTATGAGATGTAAATAAAAATCCTTTTGAAATATCAAATATATTAGCATATTCAATGAGGCCAAGAGAAAGGAATGGTCGGAGTGAAGTTATTTCTACAAACAATAAAATAATAGCACCAGCTATTTTTAAAAATAGTGATTGAAAATATATATATTATGATGATAATGTTAATTTTAAATATGTAAAAATATATGATTTTGAAAAAAATTCAAATTATCTTTGATTATGAAATTTTTGAATACAAAATTTAGATATTGAAAATCAAAATTGAAAAAAAATTCCACAAGAACTTTGAAACATTAAATGATTAGACACACTAACTTTATATTATTGGGATAAAAATGATAGTGATTTTTCTGAATTAAAAGATTTGACAAATTTGAAAGAATTAAATGTTAATTATGGACAAAATACACAAATAACATTTAAAAACATTTGACAATTATCAAATTTAGAAAAATTAAATTTAAATCATTTTAATATATGAGATATACCTGATGATAGTGAATTATGAGATTTAACAAATTTAAAGGATTTAGAATTAACAAACGATGCTATTACAAAAATAGGAACTTTTATACAAAACTTAACTAATTTAGAAATATTTGATGCTTTTAATAATGAAATAACAGAAGTAGCAGACCTTACAAATTCAAATTTAGAAGATATAGATCTTAGCAATAATAAAATTAAAACATTTCCTAAAATTAAATCTAGTCATATAAAAACAGTTGATGCTTATTGTTGAGATAGTTATGATTGAGATAGTGTTTGTATTACACGGAATAATTTACAAAATATAGATAATGCTATAAATTTAATTAAAAATGATAATGTTACACGGGTAAGTTTCGCACATAATGATTTATCATTATTACCAGATAATATAACAGATTTAGATTGACTTTTAACTGAATTAGATTTTAGTGATAATAATTTATGAAACTTAAATAGATCATTTTTTAGAAAAGATTCAACAACATATACAGAAACTATAATAGATAGTGATAATGATTGAAAAGCAGATACAAATTTAACTATAAAAGGAGATTGAGATCATGTAAAAATATATAAATAATAAAATTATAAGATAAGATAAAAATCTTTATCTTATCTTATTTTATTTTTATTTAATAAATAATATAAAAAATGGAAATTGTTGTAGAACTTATTGAAAAATGAAAAAGTTTTTTAGATAAAAAAGAAGCAGAAAATTTTATAAAAAACTTAGATAAAAAAATATATAAAAATATAAAAATTACTAAAATAAATGATGAAGAAATAGCTTCTTATAATTATCAAAAAGAATATATATATTATATTGTTAATTATGAAGAAATTAGACCAATTAAAGAAATAAATGTAGCAGATAAATACATTTATATTTATGATAAAAAAAAATGAGTTTATATAGAAAAAAGACCTATTGAAAAATGATGAAATTATACTTGAAAAATAAAATCTTCAAAAGAATTAAAAAATATATTAGAAAATATTGAATATTTAAAATGTGAATTAGCTAATTTATAATATAAATATATTATAGACTATATATTATATTTGAATATAATATCTAAGAATAAAAATAATAATATAAATATATTATATATTATGTAAAAATACAATATAAAAAATTTTTTAATTATATAATACTTTAAAAGTAATAAAAAAATATTACTATTTTTATAACTAAATAAAAACTAACATGAAAAAAAATACAATATCAAAAATTACATTATCAACAGCAATTTTATGAGTAATTTATTGAACAACAACATTTGCTTTTTGACCAAGTTGAGGTTTTAATTGAAATAATGAACAAGCTTCAATGACACACCCAAATAGTGTTGAACAAACTTCAATGTCACAAACACAAAGTTTTAAAGAAAAAACAAGACCTTGATTTTGAACTATGAAAGCTATAAAAAAAGATAGAGTTGAAATGAGACATGATATGAGAGAAGAATTTAAAAAGGATAAAACAGAATTTAAACATAATTTAAAAAGACATGATATGAGAGAAGAATTTAAAAAGGATAAAACAGAATTTAAACATAATTTAAAAAGACATGATATGAGAGAAGAATTTAAAAAGGATAAAACAGAATTTAAACATAATTTAAAAGAAAAATATAATTTGTGAAATCAAAATATAAAACAAATAAAAGAGCAATTAAAACATCAAAGAAAAGAAATATTAGAAAAAATTAAATCAGTAAAAGATACTTTATTAAAAATTAAAAATGAGTTATCAACAGTTACAAATGTAACTAAAAAGAATATATTAGAAAATACTAAACAAGAACTATTTAATAAATATAATGAACTTGTTTGACAATATAATAGTTTAAGTAAAAAAATATGAGAAGCAGAACAAAAGAATATAGAAATGATTAAAGCAAAGGCTAAGCAATATTGAATTGAAACAAATGAAAATACATTTAAAGAAGTACAAGACTTAAAAACAAAGCTAATAGCAACATTACAAAAGCTAAAAGAAGCTGAGATAAATAGAAATTTTAAAGCAGTAAAAGAAATAAAAACTCAACTTGAAGAGCTAAAACAAAAACTAAAAACAGTATATCCACAATTAAAAAATTATAAAACACAAATAAATAATAAAATTAAAGAACAAAAAAAAGAAGCAGTAAATACTTTTAAAAAAGAAAATAAAAAAATTATTGAAAATAAATATATGAAACAATTAAAACAAAAAATATCTACTAAAATTAAAGATATTTTAAATAAAAAACTTTTTTCAAGAATATCTAAATTGCCTGTTGAAAAACAAAAAATAATATTAAATAAAATATTAAATAAAGTTTGACAAAAAAAAGTAGAATTTCAAAAGGCATTTGAAGAAAATAGTTCAAAAAGAAATCAAATAAAATTATTTGTAATAAATCAACTTGAATTAGAAGTTATGAAATATAAAAATAATTTGTATAATGAAAATCAAGATAATACAAATAATATTATTGACTGAATTATATCACAATAAAAATAAACTAATAAAAAATAACAATGTCAGTCTAACCTTTTATGCTAAATTTAAAAAAAGCAAGGTTTAAAATAGACTGACTTTTTTTATAAAAAAAATATATTATAATATATAATAATAAATACTTATTATATAAAATTATTTTTATTTATTAAATATAAAAAATGAACACAATTATAACTATTGTTATTATGATATGAGGTGGTTTAGCTTGATTCTTAAATAATGTAAATATTGAATTTTTAAATAAATATTTACCAACACAAGTAGAAAATGTGGTTGATAAAAATACACAAATAGATGAAAAAATGGTTAATAAATTAAATGATTTAACAATGTATTATAATAGTTTTTATAATTTACCATCTTTATCACAACAAAATATAGATAGAACAAAAAAATATATTATTTTTACTTTATCTAATAACGAAAAATAATGAGTGATACAATTGAAATAATAATTATTTGACTTACTATAAGTTTATTTATAGGTGTTTTAACATTGTTAAATATACAACAAAATAAACAAATACAAAAAAATATAAATGTTTTACAGCAAAAACAAATAAATTTAACTTTTAATAATTAAAATTAAATGAACTTAAAAGAATTAGAACTAAAGTATATTTTAAATATTGAATTAGTATGTTTTTTAATAAGTTTAGTATTATTATTTACTTTATTCTTTATTAAAAATGATATTACTACTATAATTACTATTTCTTATATAATTTGATATATTTTTTATACTTTTACAAATAATATAAAATTTATTTATATTACACTTTGATTAGGAATAGTTTCAATTATTGTTTTAAAATTTCTTTTACAATAATTTAATAATAATATATATAAATTAACAAAAATGTGTTTAAAAAACTAAAAATGTAAAGCGACTAACAAAGTTTTAAGTGATAAATTATTAAAATAAAATAAATAAATTTAAATATTAAACAAAATATAAATGACTTTAAAAATTATTAAAATAACAGATTATATATATAAAAATATAAATAATGTTTGAATAATGTTAAATTACAAATGAAATTTGTTATTAGAACAAAAAGATTTTGAGCAATTCTATGAGTATATATATAATTTATGATTAAAACTTTGAATTGGAATACTATTTAAAGACTGAAAAAAACAATATATTTTAGAAATATATGATTGAAAATCTTGAGCAGCAAATAATCCTATTATATATAATGAAAAAAATATAAATAAAATTGTTGAAATAATTGAAAAAAATATTAACAATATATTAAATTTACCATTATTAAAATGAAAAGTTGAACTTATAAAAAACTTTAAATTATTTGAATGAAAAATTGAAATACAAGATAAAATTAGTAAAAAACAATCTACAAAAGATAAAGAAATTTTATTTAATATTTTAAAAGAAAATGTTTTATGATTTTTAGAAGAA
>JALUWO010000217.1 GCA_027019405.1 Candidatus Altimarinota bacterium
AATAGACTATATATCTAAGAACTTTGAAAAAGAGCAAAAAAAATTTCAAGCTGAAAAATTTAATTATAGTGAGTTTTTAAAAGCCATCAACAGTGTCGTTATTATTTCAAAGACTGACCCAAAAGGAAATATCACTTATGCCAATGAAGAGTTTAAAAAGATAAGCGGTTATAAAAGAGAGGATCTTTTAGGAAATTCTCATAATATTGTACGTAATCCTGATACTGATGCGCAAGTCTTCAAGGATTTGTGGGCAACTATTAAAAAAGGAAATGTCTGGCACGGAAAGCTTGCAAACAGGGCAAAAGACGGCTCCATCTACTATGTAAAATCACATATTTTTCCTATTTTTGATCAAAAGCACAATATTATAGAATACTTAGCTATCAGAGAAGATATAACAGATGTTATAAAAAGTAAAAAAGCCTATGAAAACCAACTCAAATTCTCTAATATGTTGCTTGATAATGAAGAAAATATAGTCGTTGTTACGAAAAATAATCAAATCAGCAAAGTCAATGATGCCTTTTTTAGAACATTCGGATATAAAGATTTAGAGAGTTTTCAAAGTTGGCATGAGTGCATCTGTGATCTTTTCATTGAAAAAGAGGGTTACTTAAAGAGAGAAAAACGACCAAAAATGTGGTATGATGTAATACTTAAAGAACCATACAAAATACACTTTGCTTTAATGATGGATTCCAATAATGAGGAACGTATCTATAGTGTAAAATCCCGCCAACTTGTTTATAATGAAGAGGCAATCTATGTTATTCACACATTTAATGATATAACAGAGCTCGAACGTACAAAACAAAAAGCCCAACAGGCAGAAGTAGCACAGGCAATGTTCTTGGCAAATATGTCGCATGAGATCAGAACCCCGATGAACGGAATTCTTGGGTTTGCGGAACTCCTGCAAAATACAGAACTCTCAGATACCCAAAAAAAATATGTGGATATTGTCAACAGTTCAACTCGCACACTTTTAAATATCATCAATGATATCCTTGACTCATCAAAGATTGCAAACAACAAAATAGAGTTAGAAAATATTGAAATCAATCCCTTTGTAGAATTTAATACCACTTTTGAGTTGCTCAAATCTCTCGCAGAACAGAAATCTCTCATCTACATTAATAAGTTTGATACAAAGATGTTTGAGTGTGTACAAAGCGATGCGACAAGACTTAGACAAATCATTACAAATCTTCTCTCAAATGCTATTAAATTCACACCGCAAAACGGTCAGGTTCTCTTGCAAACCGAAGTTATTAAAGAAAATGACTCTACTCAAACCGTACGTTTTCTTGTATCAGATACCGGTATTGGTATACCAGAAAAAAAACTTGAAAAAATCTTTAAACCTTTCTCTCAAGCCGATGAATCTACAACACGAAAATTTGGCGGTACGGGACTTGGTCTCTCAATAAGCGCTGATTTAGTAAAAGTATTTGGTGGAGAACTACAGGTAAAATCGACTGAGGGGAAAGGAACAACATTTTTCTTCGATTTGGAATTTGACAAATGTGATAGAAGCACTATTTTGAAAAATCTTTTAGCAAGTTATGAAATTGTAATCGTTGAAGATAATGACAAACTCTTCATGGATACAATAGACAAAACACTTGACTCTTTTCATATTCACTATAAACATATTTCTAAAGAAGATGATTTTGCAAAACTACTGAAAAACAACACTATTGTTCTTACCCTTGATGCACAAACAGGCATGCAGATACGCAAGATTTTACCGAGAGAACAAATCATCTGTATAACTGACAAATGCGATAATGAGCATCTTGATTGTATAGATTTGACATTTGATGAATCTTTTGGTTCTCATTTGTACAACTTTTTACTTTCTAAAATGCAAAATCATACTTTAATACGTAAAGAAGATATCAATTCAGGAATTACACAAAATTTAAGAATTCTTATTGCC
>JALUWO010000218.1 GCA_027019405.1 Candidatus Altimarinota bacterium
TTCAAATAACACCATACCCACATTTTTTAAATTTTGAATCTTATGATAACAATTGAAATCCTACAGGATGATTTTCTTTAAAAGCAAACTGAAACGTCTGAATCTGAACAACTGATCCACAAGCAAAGTTGGATGTGAATGGAGATATAAGAGCTAGTTGGGTTTACAAAACTTCTTGTCCGTCTTGAATGTATAAGTATTGAAATGTTTGTATAGATGCTACTCATTCAGCAACTACTGCCAATCGGAATACTGCAGTTGTAAATTGTTCAAATGCTGGTAAACAACTTTGTTCAGTTGCAGATGTAACAGTAGCTATGCATGGTTGACTACATCATTTTACAAATGAATGGTTATTAGACCTTTCAAAAGATAATTATTATGCTTATATAAATAATACAGATAATCGGCAAGATCCTGAAGGTGTAGATGGACCAAATCGGTCTAAATATAGGTATTATAGATGTTGTGTTCATTTAAATCCTTAAATTTAATTTTTAATATTTTTATTATTTAAATATGAATAAAAAAATTTTAATATGGAGTTTATTTATTATAGTTCCTTTATTATCTGCATGTTCTCAACAACAAACATGAACTGTCGAAAAAAATAATTCTCAAGCAAGTTCAAATAATCCTATAAATAATAAACAACTCGAAACTTGAAAATTACATGAAGTGAATCAAGATAATATAGTTTCTACAAACTCTTTAACAAAAAAGAAAGATAATAACTTGTATAAAAATAAGTCTATATCTAAAAAAAAAGAAGTTGTTAGCAGTGCTGAAGTAGTTTCCAATAATACAGCTAATGATAATACTTCAAAAAAAACCGATTCAGAATTATCAAAAGAAAGTAAAAAAATCACATCAAAAGAATCTAAATTAATAAATAAACAGACTATTAACACGCAAAATAATAACTTTTCAAAAGAAAATAAGTTAAGTAAATTAGATTTACAAGAAGAAAAACAATCTAAACTAATAAATAAAGAAAATAATAATTCTGAAGATAGTAATTCTAAAGAAAGTAAAAAAGTAATAAAAGAAATGAGACAAATAAATGAATCATCACAAAAACCTTGATTTACAAAGATAAATTGTAAAGAAAATTATACTACAACTTGAGCTATAGAACTTTGTGAAGAAAAACAATTATGATTTGCAAAATTATTTTGCTACACTGATGAAATTAATAAGCCAATTAATGAGATTATAAATAAAGGAAGATTTAATTTAATTGATACTAAAAAGTTAGAAAAAACAATTCAATATTGTAAGCAACAAAGAGAGCTTGTAAAAAAATCACAAGAACAACAAAAAGAAAGAGAAAATGAAATTAAAAACTTTAAACTATCAGATTGTTCTTCATATATTAAACAGAAATACCCAAATTTAAACAATCAGCTAGAGATTCAAAAGCTTATTAAGCAATGTAAAATTTGATATGCTATAAATTATGCAAAAAATTGTAACATTTTGACAAATACAAAATTTAAAAAAGAATGTATAATAATTCAAAAATATATTACACAATATAAGCTTATGCAAAAATATAGTCATGATTATGGAGATTTTAGATTAGATTTTTAGATATAATTATTAAAAAATAGCAGACTTATTAAAAGTCTGTTTTTTATAAAAATAGATTATTTTATTATTCTGAACTTGTTTCAAAATCTATTTTAGATATCTTTAGCATAAAATAAAATAGTATGTTTTAATCTTAATATATATAAAAGATTTTATTTTTTTTGTAAAAAATAAGAAAATAAGTATAATAAGCCAAATGGTGTTTCCATTTAAAAATTAACTAAAACTTTATGAAATACACTTACTTTCAAATTAAACCTTTCAAAGATAATAATTATAGTATAAGCCATTACTTGTGATTTTTACATAATTTTTTATCTATCAAACAAGAAATAACTTTTTCTATAA
>JALUWO010000219.1 GCA_027019405.1 Candidatus Altimarinota bacterium
CATTTTCCTTAAAATAAAATGTTTTCATAAAAAAATTATGACAAATTAAATTATTTTTAATATAAGTAATATTTTTGCTTTTTCAAACTAAGAATTTCTTAATAAAAAAAGACGGAACAAGTCCGTCTTAACCCAAATAAAACTATAACAATTAAGAATGAAAAATTGCTGCCAATCAACCTATAATAATTCATAAAATAATAAGATCTATTAAAGATATTACTAATCAAGCTATTGCTAGTCATCTAGGCTTTTTAAAGATTCCTATAAAAGATAGTACTAAACCTAAAAACCATAATAACCATCACAATCAAGGAATCCAAGAGGTAAACAATGAAATTAAAGCCAATACAAATCATGCAGTTCAAACTCAATTACTAGCAGAACCATTGACTATAACAGTAGTATTATTACTAGTTGGAACTCCATTTCAATTTGGAACATTTTCATTTTCTCTTAAATCAGCCATATTTAACAATATTACAAAATAAAAGCACTAGTAGTTTATTGTCATACTAAGGACATTTCCCTACTTAAAATAAGAACTAAAAGCATTTTTCAAATAATCCTCTGGTCAGTTATTTACAGCTTTAGCTATACTATCATAGATTTTATAATATTTCCATTTATAAGATGGGAATTCTATATAGCTATCATCTAAATAATCACTTTTTTCTAAAGAAAAATAAAATTTATCATATCATAAATCACAAGCATATTTAGCTATATTAAATGCAAAAGAATATTTTTTATTTCTTTTAAAATCAAAATACATTAAATTACTAACTATATTATATTGTTTTTGTGTATTAATTAACTTATCATAGTCATTTTTAGATGCTCCAAAACTTGGATCTAAAGAACGTGAGTCCCAATATGTATACTTTATAAATGCTAATACAAAATCCTTACCTTTTCTAATAGCTTCTAAATACGACCGAGGACCATCATCCCTTCCTGTAGGAGTAAGAGTTGTATCTACTAATATATAATTACAATAAACATCTTCAGATTTACTACATTGCATAAGCTTATTTAACCTGTTGTATAATGAATTTTTATCATTCACTTTTTCATAATCTTCTAATAATGACTCATTATCGTTATAATCGAGCAAATTACTATTATAATTAAATTTAGTATACCAATAGCTATCATGATTAGTAAAAGATATTTTACCTTTAAAATTATATGGCAATGCTAAAGTCTGTTCTAGATTCACTTTTATTGTTTTAAGCTTTTTAATTCAATTTTCATTTACAATTCTTTTATAAACTACTATCCTTTTATAATATCAAGTATCAGTTTCACCTGGAATACATTGTAAATCATAATAATTTTTATGCCATGTTCATAATTTAGCATCTTTGTATTTTCACTTATACCACACATCTACTACTATTTGATAAGAACCATCATCTCTTTTTGAAATTCAAACAATTTTTAAATCATACAAATTTTCATACCATTTTTTAAATACATCAAATGGTTTATTTCACATAGTAAAAGATGTAATTTTATATACTTTTTCTAATTTTTTCTCTTTTAAAAGTTTATACCGATTTTCAATAAATTTTTTACCTGAAAGATTGTTATATTTACTTTTTTGATTATCATTTCATTTTTTTTCATCTACATATTTTCATAAATCATCATCATATGAATCTCAAAACAAATGTATTTGACTAATTTCATCTTTTATACTTGATAAAAAATCAAACTCTATATCATTCATTACCATATATTTATGAACATTTACTCATATCAAAATCAACACAATAAATCAAATTCATCGTAAAATATACTTTTTATTCATAATCACCTTTTACATTATAAAAATACTGGGCAAAATTAATTCATTTTTCATGTAAATATTTTGCAAGTCATACTCATACATATCTTCGATGCCAAGGTTCTTGTGGATAAGTATCTATTTT
>JALUWO010000220.1 GCA_027019405.1 Candidatus Altimarinota bacterium
TTATCTCAAACCTTAATTTTCTTTATCATATTTGTTTAAATTATCTTTTAAAATATGCATACTGCTTTTATAAAAAGTGTTCTAAGCAATGTTTTATTGTGTGTAAGGTATATTTTATCACTGAGCTATTTTTACTGTTTATATTTAATATTTAATTTCTAAATTGTTTATATAATTTTTAAATTTATCAAATCTTTCAGGTTCAAATAATTTTTCATATTTAGGATTATCAGATGTATATGTAATATATTGTATTATTGCTTTTGCACTTATAGGTTTTTCATCTATTTTTACTATAAATGAACTTTTATACTTAAATACATTATTTGCTCATTCTTCTTCCTTAGCACAATGTATATATTTTTCAGTATACCGTATAATATTCCAATTTTTTCATTTTTCTTTAATCCATTTAGAGCTTTCTAAATCTT
Source organism: Candidatus Altimarinota bacterium (assembly GCA_027019405.1). Lineage (GTDB taxonomy): Bacteria > Patescibacteriota > Gracilibacteria > BD1-5 > UBA6164 > JALUWO01. The sequence goes on from JALUWO010000220.1 coordinate 432, forward strand.
CTGTTTCTTTTCTTTTTATTTCTAAAGGTTTTAATTTTTCTTCTGCAAATGTATTCACATAATCAGGTTTAGGAATTTTATTCATAAATGCTATTCTTAAATTTAAGTGTCTTTCTTTTTTAGGTTCTTTTAAATATTGTTCTAAAGTTAAAGTATTATAATATTGTATCATTTCATTTGCTTTATTTCTAATTTCATAAGTTATCATTTTTTATTTATTTAATTTCTAAAAAGGCATATCATCATCTCATAATATTTCTAATCATCTATAATAATCATCATTATGTTTATTATAATCTATGTAATCATTACTTATAGTTTTTTGTCAAGCAAGTTGTTTTCATAAATTTGAAGCTCAACTGTTTTTATATTTTTCATTTTGTTTTACTTGTTTATTTATATATTCATTTTGTTTTTTGTTTTTTTCTTTAAAATCAATAAATTCATTTCTTAAAGGATAAAAACTTTTCCATCAATTTAAAATTGCATTTTCTATCATTTTTTTTATTTCTAATTTTCATTTTCATTCTAACTTTTTAAGTAGAAGTTTTATAGCTCTTTCAGTATTGATAGCTTTTTTCTTTTCTCTTATTTCTAAAAATTCTAAAAACAATTCTTCTATATCTTTATGATTTAAAAATTTATATTCTTCTTTTAATTTTTCAAAATCAATTCCCTTATATATATTATTATTACTTATTTTATTATTACTTAAATTAGTATTACTTATCTCCTTACCATTTTGTGAAGTTCCCATTTGCGGAAGTTCCTGTTTTGGCAACTTCCTATTTTGACTGTTTTGTAATGGGTCTATTTTTCATTTTTTATCTTTTTCTGTAGGATTAATAATCCAGTCCCAACCTATAAACTTTCAATTTTCTTTTATAGAATATCTTAACAAAATTCAATAATCTACAAGCTCCTTTATAGCTGTTCTGATAGCTTTTTCTCATTCTTGTAGTTGATGTTTTAATCAATCATATGAAAATTTCCAATCATTAGGTTTGCTACACATAAAAGCATATAATCATTTAGCTTTTAATGATAATTCATTACTATTTAAGACTTCATTATCTACCATAGTAAAATTATCTCTAAGTCTATTTATCATTTTACTTTAATTAGTTATAAAAAATACCCCACAATATAAGTAGAGCCAACCAAAGCACCTATATTATGAGGTAAGTATAATGAACCTCAGACTAACTAGTAGTCCTCCGCAAGTATCATATTTGATACTCCCCTGCACACCAATGGGATTATATTATTTTTAATTAATAGAGTGGTTGGCTCTTCTTAACTGTTGAGTATAATAACTAATTTTATTTAAAAATCAATAGAAAGTATAAAAAAAGTAGTATAATGTGTCCTACTTCATTATACTACCTTATAACTAATCTTATATGTTCAAAACTTTATATCTTATTTGCTTTTTGATTTTATAAGACTGTTTATAGTTTTCTATTATGCAACTGGAATATATATATTTAATTTAAAAAT
>JALUWO010000221.1 GCA_027019405.1 Candidatus Altimarinota bacterium
GTATATTTTTTGTTCTAAAACAAGCTAGTCAATTTTCTTTATCTAAAACATCTTTAGGTTTATATGTTACACCTCTGATTGTTTTTGTAATTTCTCAGAGTTTTTTAGTTGGGTAAGGCATTTTTTTTATTAATTATTCATAAATATTTTTTAATAGTTTAATTTTATTAAATAATTCATCAAAAGTAACTATTGTAATATTATTCATAGTTTTTCTGAATAATAAAAATGATTCTTTTTGTTTTGTATTAAGTTTTTCTAAATTTCATATTAATAATATTCAACTTGTATCTAAATGATTTAATCAATTTTCTTGAAAATCTTTTCATAATATTGTTAAAAAATTTTCAATTCATGTATTAATTTGTTTTTGTAGTTGAACTATTGCTCATGATAAACTATCTTTTGGGGAATAAATTTCATTTGTATTATCTGTTTCTTTTTTTCATCTATAAGTACTATTTGAAATAAGTAATGTTTCTGGTGTTTTTATTTCAACAAATGCAAAACTTTTACTAGTTTTATTTTGATATAAATAATCTGTAACAACTCAACCTTGTCAATTTCTTCATTTTGTATTTTTTCATCATACATAAGTTTCTCATTGCAAAAATAATACTGGATAAGAAAATAATTGTTGAAAAACCCAAATATAATTTTCATTTTCAAATAATTTTTGCCAAAAATCTTCACTAGAATTATTCTTATTATCTTCCCATATTTCTAAAACATTATTAATTTTATTAATTGATAAAGCATTTTCTATATTATTAAAATTATTATTTTTTAATTTTGTTAATTGTTCTTTTATTATGTTTTTATTCTCAATATTTCATAATTCTAAAAATATTCCATCTATATTAGATTTAAAATCAAAACCTTATCATTTTCATAATTTTTCCAGTATAATTTTTTGTTTTTCTATATCTAATTTTTTAATTATATCAATAATATTTTTTTCAGTTGTATTTTCAGCAATAAAAGTATTTTTTTCTTCTTCTGAATAATTATTAATCATTTTTAATATATCATCTTTTGTTGAAGTTTCTTTAATCTTTTGTTTTTCTTCATCAGTTAAATACCTTAATCATCTACTTAAAAATGCTTCCATTTTTCTTTCATCACTTTTTCATATATTTTCACAAAATTGCATATATTTATTAAAATTTATAACAATATTATTTCATTCTTCAAAATAATCATCTATTTCTGATTGTGTGAAATATAATTGTTTATCAGAATTTTTATCCAAATAAGCTATTACACTTCATATATTTGTAAATGTATTTCTTTGCTTTCAAGTAAATTTTTTAATATCAAAATCATATAAAATAGTTTTTGTATGATAATCATTTTTTTCTATATATGTAAATTTAGAATAATCCATCTTTTTTAATTACTAATTAAACTACCACTATTTTCTTTTAACTCTTTTTTAACTTCTCTTTTAATTTCTTTTTTTAAATACAACTTTGGTTTTCTTAACATTATCACAGCCTTTCAAACTTCTGAAATAGCTTTTATTCATTTTTCTTGAAAAATTTTATTATACTCATCATAATTTAATAAAATTCAAAATAGAAAATATCAAGGAAAAATTATTAAAATTAATGGTATTATAGAAATTTCTTTTTTATTAATTCACCACTTGTTTTCAATAATATATTCTTTAAATCAAAAATATAGCAAAAATAAAATTATAATTCATAAAATTATAGAAATAACTAAAGCAATATTTTTAAAAATCCAAAAAGATACTCCTAATATCATTAGAGCAAATATTCATTTTAATTCTTTTGGTATTTTAATCATTTTTTTTATTTAACATATAAACTCTCTTGCAACTCATAATAAGCACTTTTCAACTGTTTAATTCCTCAGAACTCTTCTGCAATCTCTCTTGCTTGTCATTTGTTGAATAAAGAAATTT
>JALUWO010000222.1 GCA_027019405.1 Candidatus Altimarinota bacterium
TTTAAGTAAAATATTTCTAAACATAAAATATATTTTAAATATAAAAAACTACAGATAATTTACTTAAATAAGTAGTTTTTTCAAATAAAAAAAGAAGCATTTTTAGCTTCTTAAAATATTTATTTTACTTTCATAACAAAATATCTTTGAAAGCAGTAAACAAAGAAACTTTTTTTATTTTTATTTCTTTTGTATATTTATTACTATTCTTTATTTTATCTATGATTATATTAACTTTTTTCCATATTAATTGCCTTCTTGATAACGGTATTCTTTCTATTCTTTTTCATAATTTTTCATTAATTAATTTTTTGTAATAATTATATTTTACATTATCTATGTATGTTGAAATAGTATTACATAGTTTTCGTACTATAAAAAGTCATTTATTATAATTAATAGGTCATTTATAAATTAAATAATTATTTTTTCAGATAGTATTTAAAAGTGTTAATTTTACATTAATCATTTGTCATGTAAGAATAACATTTCAATTATAAACTAATTCATTTATTTTATTTTTTCATTTATATGATACATAAACTAAATCATTATTTGGCAAAAAATTTATATCATAAACATGATCAATACTAGATATTTCTTTTCAGTCTTTAACTATAAAAAAGTTTTTATCATATCTTGCCATATAGGCATAATGTTTACCATCCTTTGATATAATTAAATTAATAATCCAATTGTATTCTTTTCACTTAACTCAATTATTCATTACTACATATTTTCAATCTTTTTTTAACTTTTTAATATAGATATTTTTATTATACTTATTATCTATATTTTTAGAATATATTGATTTCTTAACTTCATCTTCATTATTATAATTTTTTCAATTATATATTATTATTTTTTTTCAAGTAGAAGTAGTTGCAGATAATGTATAATCTCACTTATAATTAAACTGTATACTATCCATATCTACAGTAAAATATTTAAAATATTTTACTCAATTAAATAAAAACTGATATCATAATTTTCATACATTATTTAATATTTGTTTAGCTTCATTTTTACTAATTTCTTGTATTTTTCAATTATTTATCCATTTTATCATTCCATTATTATTAACAAACATTATTCCATTTTCATTTAAATTATTAACTAACATATTAAATGATAATTTATTTGATTTATCAATATAAACAGATGAAACATAATTTGATCAAGTAATATTGAATTTAGAAAATATTAAATTATTTGATTTTAAGACAAATACTTGAGAAATATTTATCTTATTATATTCTTTTGATTCTTTTCAATTATATACTATTACATATTTTCAATCTTCTTTTTGGGCAATAAAAAAATACTCTTTTCAATTATCAAAAACTTTTATATCAGAAATATTTATCTTATTATATTCTTTTGATTCTTTTCAATTATATATTATTACATATTTTCAATCTTCTTTTCTCTTTAAATATAAATAATTATTTAAAGAATTAAAATATATAAAACGATCAATTTGTTGATTAAAATTATTAATTTCTAACTTTCAACAAGTATTATTCACTGCAAATGTAATTCATAAAAAAACAAAACTACTAACTAACAAAACTATTATTCTTTTCATAATTAATTATTTACTTAAATAAATAAATTCAGTGTAATAATATATCTAATACTTTCAAGTTTTTATTTTCTATTATAAATTTTCTATTTGACCCCGGGGATTTTAATTGCTAAAATATTAATATTATAAATGTTTGACAACTAATGTTAAAATTTATATTATCCCCGGGGTCTTTTAAAGTAAGATAGATTCCAATTTTAGACCAACTCTAAAATTAACAAAATTAAAACTTTTTATTATTCGTAATTAATAATAAACAAAAAAGAAATATTTATAGCTGTTTAAAATCTTACAATGTAATTTCATCTTCCCAAGTTCCGTGCAAATTACATCTTGCTTG
>JALUWO010000223.1 GCA_027019405.1 Candidatus Altimarinota bacterium
TACTATCATTAAAAGACATTTTTGTGATATATTTATTTTTATCTGATCCTATGATTATGAAAGAAAAAAAACAATCATTAATTAAATATTTAATAAGAATAATAAACAAAACATACACTAAATATTTAATTAATGATTGAATATTAATATATGATTTTATAAATGCATGATGGGGAGTAGTTACAGGAAAAAATAAAAAAATTGTGAAAACCAACAAACTTATAGTAAAAAGGGCAGATACAAAAAAGGAATGATATGTTAAAGTTTCAGGTATGATAACTTCTAAAATAGAGACTTACTATAAAGTTAACCCATATAATAAGTTTATCTTAATTGTTGATGTATTTAATAATGCTAATTTATTTGATTGCGATGAGCTAAAAATATATAAATGTAAAAAATACCATAAAATATATCATAATATCTAAAAGATTAAATTAAATTTAATTTCTAATATAACAAAATGACTATTTATGATATTAATTCTTTAAGAATTAAATGAGAAAACAGAGAAAAAAAGAGAAAAAATATGAAAAATAAATGGATTAAACATGGTGAGTGAGAAAATTGGTGAAAGCAAGTAGACCTACAAAATAAAGGCATTTCAAGACAATGGAAATCTAAAATATGATTAAATAAGCAAAAAATAAAAAAAGTATTAAAAAAGGCTTGAAATAAACAAAAAAAAATATAGACTACACAAAGTCCTTTAAAATAAAGGCTTTAAATATTTAAATCTTAATTAAAATTATTATGAAGAAATCAGAATTAATTGCAAAATTAGCTGAACAAGCTGGTGTTTCTAAAAAAGTTGCTGGTGATGTATTATCAGCATTTGAAGATGTAACTTTAGAAACTGTAAAATCAGGTGATGAAGTTAGATTATCATTTGGTAAATTTATAAGAAGAGAAAGAAGTGCTAGAACTGGTGTAAATCCAAAAACTGGTGAAAAGATCAAAATTAAAGCATCTAAATCAGTTGGTTTTAAAGCTGGTGTAAAAGGTAAAAAAATATAGAATTTCTATAAAATTAAAACTAGGAACTATCAATTTCCTAGTTTTTTTTAAAATAATTTGTCAATTCTACTACTTTCTTTCCTAAATGTTGATGTATTCCTTATTTTCCTTATTTCAACACTCTCATAAAACATTAAAGCAAATATCACACCACCTATAATCCAAGCTATTCAGTTAAACAATAATAACCAGCTTAATAAAAATACAATATTATTTATATACTTGTTATTTATAATAAAATATACTGTTCAAATAAAAATAGTTTCATATATCAAATATTTAATAAACTTAAAAAAATTAAACTCAAAAATAGTTTTTTGTCTTACATTTTTTTTTAATTTACTACCATCTCAATAAAATCAGTCATTATAATATCAACTAGTAAACTGACTAATAGACTTAGCTTGTTGATTATCTAACATTTGTGTTATTCTAAAATAAAGTATATATTTTAAACTATTAAAAAGTTTATTTATAGTTTAATTTAAAATTTTAAATAAAACAACTATGAAAAAAAGATTATTATTATGAGCAGTAGTTATAACTACATTAACTTGAGTTTCAATTAGTTCACAAGTATTTGCAGATGATACACCTAGTTTAGGACAAATTATAGGAACGGCTTTATGAAATAGTGATATATGAGATAAATTTAGATTAAGAGTACTTAAAATAGCTTGAAATAATTATATTGCAGTGGAAAATACAAAACTGTGAAAAATAAGTATTAATGAATTAGTTGATAGGACTATACTATATAAGCATAAATATATAGATGTATACAATAATACTAATAGGACATATGAAATATTGATTTGAAGGAATAAAAATTCATTGTATATATTTGGAGATAATATAACAAATGATTTTGATAAATACAAGGATATAACATGATATATATTTAATAAAT
>JALUWO010000224.1 GCA_027019405.1 Candidatus Altimarinota bacterium
TATAGAAGAACAAGATAAAGAATACAAAAAGAAAAAAGAAGAAAGACAAAAAAGATATGAAGAAAAAATGGAGAAACTTAAGGAACTAAGAAAAACAGCATTATGAGTATGAACTAGGAAAATCAAGCTTAGATTAAATAAGCTTGCTAAACAATGAGATAATATAGCTAAACTTTTAAGACTATTGCTAGAATTAGAAGATATAAATATAAAAGCAAAACAAACAATTCCATACTACAGAGACAAGGTATATAAGATGAAAGACTGGCATATTAAGGAAGTTATAACATTTTTAAAAGAAATAAATTATGACAAAGATTATTGATTTAAAAAAGATACAGATTTAGATAATGAAGCTATGGTGTTTTATCTTGATCTTCCTTGAACTGACGAACAAGTTTCTTGGCATACATACAATAACAATAATATCATACCAGAAGAGTATTTAAAAATTGAATATAAAAAAGATTGGATTTGAGAAACAGAAGAAACAACTTATGAAAGAATATTAGAAAGTATTGAAAAGTTGTATAATAATATAATGAAATAAAACAGATGAAGTGGGTATTTCCAAAACGGAAATACCCACTTTTTTGTGGTTCAGAGACTTGGGGTTGAAGTTCAGAGACTTGGGGTTGAAAATATTTTAGGTGGGGTATAAAAGTGTTTAGATAGGAGTTGAAATTTTAAAAAACTCTTGTTTTTTTATTTTCACTTGAAAAACAATTTATATTATTATCATATATAATGTTCAGTGTTTTATATATTGTTGGTCTTTATATTTTTAAGGACCATAATACTATTTTAATAGTATATTTATTTAAAATCCTTTTATAAAATGGAGAATAATAAAATTTTTTTAGAAAAACTAACATTATTAGATCAAGATAATACCTCTTTATCTTCTATTTTCCTTGATCTAGATTGAAAAAGTGTTGGTAATATGCCTATTGTAGTTTTAAATCCAGATAATATAGTTGATACTAATATATCTAACTGATTATTAGCTCAACTATATAGTATTAATACAAAACTAACTACTATATTAACTGATAACCAACAAACTACAATTAATGTTCCTATTAATTGACAAAATTTTCCTATCACAGTTAAAAATGATGTAGCTTCCTTAATTAAGGAAGCTCAAAAATATTTTAACTCTGCTAATAATAACTATAATAACTTTCAAATTTGAATGTATTTACTAGCATATACACAAAAACTAGTAAATACAATATCAACACATAATATTATTATGCCTATTGATTATATTATTATTGACAATAATAGTATATACTTATTCTCACCTAAGAATAATAAGAAAATTATTATAGTGTATAAAAAAAAGACGTCTGATGGTACTAGCTATATAACAATAAATCAAAATATAGTGGATAATCTTAAAATTAAACAGCCTGCTATATGACAATTCATTGAAACTAATATAGTTAATAAACTAACAAAGGAATTTTCAATAACAACATATAAAATTATATATCCATCTGTTGTGGCTGATAAATACAAAGGTAGTGTATTAGAAGACATAATTCATGCACTTAAAAAAGATAAAATCCCTAAAATTATTAAATCTAAAATAGTTATGTGAGACAAAACATACAGAAACAAAGTAATAACTATTGATAAAATACAAAATCTTAAACTATATAGAGTATCATACTTTATAAGAAATAATCCTAATACAAAACTTGATAAACATAGCTTAGATCAAAAACAAGCTAATGTAGAAATTATTAACTTATTATCAAAATATTTAGATAATTAATAAAAACAAAAATGAAAAACAAAAAAACATGGTGATTTGAAAACACTACAAATTGAACCTGTTCCAAAAATGCACAAGTTCAACAACTACAACAAGTCCAAACCCCATTAAAAACTCAACCAAAACATAATATACCAAA
>JALUWO010000225.1 GCA_027019405.1 Candidatus Altimarinota bacterium
GTTGGAACTCCTTCAAAGTCAAGTGGTGATATTGATTTAAGATATATAAAAGAAACAGCAAAAGCAATAGGAGAAAAATTAAGAAAAAAAGATACTTTTCATATAGTTTCAATGAGAAGCACAGTTCTTCCCGGAACCGGTAAAAATATTGTGATTCCCATCATAGAGAAAATTTCAGGTAAAAAAGAGGGGATAGATTTTGGATATGTTTCAAACCCTGAATTTTTACGAGAAAGTTCTGCAATATATGATTTTTATAATCCTCCAAAAACTGTTGTTGGAACCAGTGATAAAAAAAGTGCATCTATTTTTAAAAAACTTTATGCTTTTTTAAATGCTTCCTATTTTGAAACTGATATTGAAATTGCAGAAATGATAAAATATGCAGATAATTCATGGCATGCAGTAAAAGTTACATTTGCCAATGAGATCGGCTTGATATGCAAAAAACTAGGTATTGACTCTCACGAAGTTATGGATATTTTCTGTGCAGATAGAAAACTTAACATTTCACCATATTATTTGAAACCTGGGTTTGCTTTTGGGGGATCATGTCTTCCAAAGGATGTAAAAGCTATAACATACAAAGCAAAATCATTGGATGAAAATGTGCAACTTTTAAATTCTTTAATGCCAAGCAACCGCTATCAAGTTGAGAGAATTTTTTATAGTTTTATAAAGCCTCTTAAAAAAAGAAAAATAGGGATTTTAGGTATTAGTTTCAAAGCAAATACAGATGACTTGAGAGAATCTCCCGTTTTAGAACTTACTGAAATCCTCATAGGAAAAGGATATGAAGTTAATGTATATGACAAAAATATATCACTTGCTAAAGAGAAAGGAGCCAATAAATATTTACTTGACAATGAACTTTCCCATATAAATGCAAGATTAAAAAATGATTTGAATAAGGTTATTAAAAATAGTGAAATATTGATCATTGGAAATAGTGATGAAAAATTTAAATATATTGACTTTTTGGCATATAAAGACAAAATTTTTATAGACCTAACGCGTATTGGTTCTGATATATCTCATGATAATTACGCAGGGATAGCATGGTAGATTTTTGGTTTTTTCTCATCTACACCTTGGTCCTGACAGCAATGGGTTTTTCCCTGCCCTCTATTTATTTTGACCCTTATCAGAAAAAGCTTATATTTGTACTTGGGCTAGTTGGAATATGGAGATATGGCTGGTTTTTCATCAATATAATCCGAGCTACAATCTATAAAAGAATTGTTTTTAAAAAAATAAGAAAAATAGAAGAATCTCACAAAGAAGAAGTAGATCCTGAACATATTTTTTTACTTCTTACTACATTTCGTATCGGTACAGATGTTACTATTAGAGTTTATAGAGCTGTAATTGAAGAAGCAATTAGATGTGGGTATAATGTAACGATTATTGCTTCCATTGTTGAAATGTCAGAAGAGAGGCTAATCAGGAAAATTTTTTTAGAGCATAAGCCACCTTCTCGTGTTTGTCTTACAATATCAAGGATTAAAGGTACGGGAAAAAGGGATGGTCTCTCTGTAGGATTTAGAGTTGTGGCTAATGCTTCTAATGTTAATTTGGAAAAAAGTGTTGTTGCTGTTATAGATGGAGATTCTATACTTGGAGAGGATTTGATTAGAAAATGTGCAAGACTTTTTGGTGTAAATGATAATCTTGGGGCACTTACAACTGATGAGGATGCTATCTTGGCTGGAGATGACTTTCCTCATAATATATACAGACAATGGTATAAACTTCGTTTTGCTCAGCGTAATATATCTATGAGTTCTATGGCTCTTTCTAACCGTGTCTTAACACTCACAGGAAGAATGTCTATGATAAGAGCAAATATAGTTGCGACTAGAGATTTTATCGAAACTGTACAAGATGACCATATAAACCACCCTATACTTGGTAAGTTTAAATTTTTAACAGGTGACGATAAATCAAGCTGGTTTGATGTAGTAAAAGAGGGATGGGATATGCTCTATATTCCTGATGTAGTTGTTTATACTGTTGAAGAAATCCCCGATAAAAATTATTTTAAAGGTTCAATCATGTTGATGCACAGATGGTTTGGCAATCAATACAGAACAAATACAAGAGCACTTAAGCTTTCCCCGAAAACATTTAACTGGTATCCGTGGTATGGGCTAATAGATCAAAGAGTAACAATGTGGACTGCTCCGTATGGACTTTTTATCGCACTGTTTGGTTCTTTGAACTGGGGTATAGAAATCTTTTATGCATATATATGGTGGGTACTTTTTAGCAGACTCCTTATGACATACGCATATAGGCTTTCAAGAGAGGAAATTTTGCCCTCTTGGCCATTTTTTTTGTACTACAATCAGATAGTAGGTTCTTTTGTTAAAATATATATTTGGAATCATCTATATAAACAGTCTTGGACAAGACAGAAAACAAAGCTTAAAACAGAAGATAGATTTATTCAATGGTATAGAAAAACTGCCGGCGATACTTTAACGATAGTAAAATTTTTATTTTTTATTATTGTTGTAAATATATTAGTTCAAAATATCACATTTGATGAAATATGGTCATTTTTTAATATAATCATTTAGAAAGGAATAAGCATGGCTGAAAAGATAGGACCCATCGACAATACTGAAGAAATATTTTCTCCACAAATTGTACATGAAGCAGAAATAACACGCCAAAATGCTAGATTTAGAATCCCTGTAAAGATGGAAATAGATGGAAAAATATATAAACTAAGAGATTGGTCTTTGACGGGATGTTCTATTATTGATATGCCTGAAGAATATATCAAAAAACATACAACCGGTAAAATGATTTTCATGTTTGATCAGTTTGAAACTATGATTGACAATCTTCAGATAGAGTGTTTATATAAAAAAGAAAATGATATAGGGTGTCGCTTTACAGACCTTACCCCTCAACAAATATCAATACTTAATCAAATCATAACTGCTTATATAAATGGTGATATTATCACACAAGATGATATTATAACTGCAGTTACCAAAATTCAAATGTACCCTAAAAAGAAAAAAATAGATGAGGTTGAAAAAAAGAAAGCTAAATTAATACTTTTTCTTATTTTTACAACCCTTGCAGTTATTATGATATTTTTATCATATATTATTTATAAAAAAGTATTTATTGTAGAAAGTATCAATGGATATGTTGACAGTAATATTACTACTTTACGCTCTCCTTACCCCTCTTTTATAAAATTTCAAAAAAATTATCAAACTGACCAAAATATTTCAGATGGTGAAACTGTAGCCGTTGCATATCTTGTAGGCGGAGGTGTAAGTCGCATAGTTTCTCCAGTTAGTGGCAAAATATTTAAGATTTATTCAAAAAATAATGAATTTATCAATACCGGTGAGCCAATATTGTCTATAATTGACTTAAATGCAACTCGGTATATTCATGCAACATTTTATTCCAAAGAAACCAAAAAGATTAAAATAGGCTACATAGTTAAAATAATTTTTAACTCAAATATCTATTACGGAAAAGTTACTAAAGTCCTTTATCCTGAAGATATAAGCATTATAAAAAGTAAACCCAACGAAAATATTTATGCAAATCCAAGAAATTTTATTGATGTTATCATCATGCCTCTACAAAAAATTGATAAAAAATTTATTGGGAGCAGCGTATACATAAAACTAGATACTTTTATTAACAAACTTGGACTTATTAATGATAAAAATACTAATAATTTCTTTACTTCTGTTTTTTGATTTTGCATTAGCAAAAAATATTTGCTACTCCATTAAAACAGAAGTAGATTTGCTCACACCGATATATCCTGATAATATGTTTTCACAAAGGACATGCAAATTAAAAGAACTTCCTTTGAATTTTTCTGGAAATAAGGCTTACATAGGATGTTATAAAACCAAAAAAGAGGTGTATAATAGATATGATTTTTTAAGAAGAGTAGGTTTTCATTTTAAAAATGAAAAGATTGTGAAAATTACTCCGACACAAGATACAAAATTTATTATTTTTCCATATTTTGCAAAAAGCACTCAAAAAAAACTTACAAAATACAAAAAAGAATTTTTATCCAAATTAGATGATTTAACACCAAAAAAACTTATTAAAAAGATTCCTAAACATTTTTATGGCATTGGTATAGAAGTAAAAAATATTGATAGTATATCTTTACTTCCTATACCAAATATATTTGCATATTACAAATATTATAAAAAACATCATTTGTCAATGAAAATGATAGTATTGTATAATGGTATTTATTCGTTAGATAACATTTATAATAAATTTCCAAATTTAATCAAAAAAATATCCAAAAATAGATTTTTGATAAAAGTACCTATATATATTTCAAAAAGTGCATCTTTAGTGATACAAAATTCAAAAGTTTTACTTGAAAGTAAACCAAAACCTATATTTATGATGTATCATGGAAATCTTTATATCAACAATTCAAAAATTACAACCTATAATACAGAAACAAAAAGCTATGCAAAAAGAGAAAAAATAGCTAAAGACGAAATTTTATTGGTAGGCAAACAGAAACCAAGACCATACTTTTTAGGACTTTCAAACTCTTATACTCTCTTTTTAAATTCAATTTTTAGAGGATTAGGCTTTCATAATAGCGTATCAACTTTTGGGATTTCTCTTGCACAACTTCCTACATCTATACTGCATGTCTCTAATATTTTAAATTTTTTAAGAACAAAAAGACCTAAAGGTGCCTATGTCGGAAATGAAATATATGATTCGATGATGGGATTTTACTGTGCAAATGCAAAAAATGTAAATATTGTGGGAAATTATATTCATGATAATGTAATTTACAATATTGATCCACATGATTATTCAGAAAATCTTTTAATTGCAAGAAATCTTTTAAGTAAAGCTCATTATGCCCATGGAGTCATAATTTCAAGAGGGGTAACTAAAACATTTATCGCACAAAATATATCTATCAAAAATCACTCTAATGGTATAATGCTTGATAGGATGTCTCCAGATAATATTGTTTATGACAATCTAACTTTTGCTAACGGCTATATGGGTATATCTTTTCAAGAGAGCGACAATAACATCATAGAAAAGAATATTGCAGCATATAATTTAATTGACGGAATTATGATTAGAAACTCTCTTAATATACTTATTAAAAAAAATCAAATTTTTAAAAATGGAAAAAATGGTATTGAAGTTATGAGTAAAAATATAGATGATACTATATATCGTGATTTCAGGAGAGACCCTTATCATAAAGCTACTTCTTGTGTTATTACTAAAAATAGTATAAGAAATAATTATTTTAACCAAATTACTGTTAAAAATGGGGCTGCAATAAAATTTTATAATAACTATTTCAAGAAAAAAGATATCAATTTATTTGGAGATAATCTTTCATTGTTTACTGATAAAATTATAAACAACAATTACAACTTTAAGCTTTATGGAGCAGGAGATAGGTTTCATGCCATAAGTGTAGATAAACTTAAAATAAGAGATACTTTTTATGATATTTTTTTTGATTTATCATACTATAATGATACTAGTGGTTTGAGTTTGGCAGAAATCTATAGACTTTTAAATTTACATGATTTAGTGAAAAATGAGTTGCAAAGAGAAGCATCAAATCTTGTTGCAAAAGCTCTCGAAGCTTATGCTTTTTATGAATTGGGTGCAAATAAAAATAGAAAAAATTTTATCAAATATTTAAGTTATATTGTAGAATCAGCCATTATGAAAAACAAAGATGCTATTTTATCCGTATGCGAAATAAAATATGTCTTACCAGTAAACAGGGCAGATATTCGTGAAGCCTTTAAAATGGCTAAAGATAGGATGGAAAAGGGTGAGATTTTTGATAATAAAGATAAAAAAGGGAGAACTGCCTGTCATTTTTCAAAATTTTCAAAAAAAGTTATCAAATCATATATAGATATATTTATGTATAAATATAAAAAAAGTAAAGTAAAAGATATCTTAGAATATTTTAATATATTAAATAAACATTTTTCATTGATGCCTCCAAATATTTTCAAAAAAATGAAAGAGATTTATAGGGAAAAAAATCTTCCCAAAATAAGATACTACCATTTTATCAAATACAAACTAAACGAAATGAGAAAAGACAGGCTGTGCAAAAGATATTTGATCAAAAATAAATATTTTCAAAAAGAGACAAAGGGCATATTGAAAAATGACTTACAAAAAAATATTTATAAATACAAACCACTTTTTGAACACTATCTATCGCTGATAAATAGATATAGAAATAAAAAGCTTAATTTTAAACAAATCCTAAATATTTTGAATATACAAGGCAAAAAATGAAAAGAGTATTATTAATTTTTTTACTGACAGCTTCTACACTATTTGCGAAAACATGCATTATTGCATATAGTGCGATAAAAATTCCTATTTTTCAAAAAGAAAAATTTCAAACTATATTTAAGGATAAAGCAATAATCGAAAAGCAAAAAAAATATGAGGTTTTAAAACTTGGACCTTTTGATTCTATAAATGACAGCAAAAGGATGCTTACAAGTGTAAAAAAAGAGTATAAAGATGCTTTTATTGTTAATTGCCAAAACAGTTTTCATAAAAAGAAACAAAAGATACAACACAATCATTTTTCCATGCTGACTCCATGTCGAAAAAATTGTAAAAATTTTTCTTGCAAACAGTGCAACAATAAGCAATATTCATGGGAAATTGACAAATCAGCCATAAAAAAGTCTGTCAAACTAAATATCAAGCCAATTATTGCATTTCCGAAAGAAACGAACCATTATAAAGAAAATAATGAAACAAACAATACTCGCTCAACATCATTTATTCGTTTTTATCTAAATGGAAATTTTACATATATACTTGGGCAACAGCCAATTAACTCTGATCGATTTAGAGGAGATTATGAAAATACAAAAGTCGGTTTACAGTATGGGTATTTTACCGATAACTGGAAGTTTTATACTGATGACAGAGTGATTTTATATAGAAAACATAAAAACCATACAACAAATAGTTCAATTGATTTGGATATTAAAGAATTGTATTTACAAAGTTACGGACTTTTTGACAATAGATTAAATTTTTTAATAGGAAGAAAACAGCTTTTTGATGCAAGGTCATGGTGGGTTGACAAATCAATGGATGTGGTAGGTATTTTCAACCTTCATGATCTTTACAAATATGAAATCTATATGGGGGGCAGACTGAATAATTCAACACTTTTTTCGGATGATACCTCTCTTGGAACAAATCTAAAACATACAAAATTTTTAATGGCACATTTTGATGATGAGTGGTACTATCTCAACCACATAAGTCTTTTTGCTTTAAAAGAAAAAACTGATCTTCGTCTGGACAAAAAAAATATGAATTGGTTTGGATTGCGTTTTTTTGGAGATAAATACATAAGCGAGAAAGATAAAATTAGATATTGGATTGATATGGGGATTAATAATGGAGAATACAACTATCAATCAAAAAGAGGTTTTGCATATGATATAGGAGCTCTTTATAAAAAAGATGTAAATTACTTTTTTGGCTTATCGTACGCTTCAGGCTCCAAAGAATACAAGCAACCAATATTTGCGGATAACAAATCAAATTTTTTACAAAACGATGTGAAATTTAGTTATTACGGAGAATTTTTGGATCCAGAACTTACAAATATTTCTATTTTATCTATTTACGCCGCGTATAAACCATCCATTGAAAAAACATATATTTTATCTTTGCATAACTATAGACAAAATTCACTTTCTGATATACTGCATACTACAAGCTATATTGTTCCTACAAATAGTATGCAAAAAAATATAGGCCAAGAAATAGATTTTTTATATCAATATCAGTTATCTTTACGCTACAAATATAAAATTATTTTTTCATATTTCAAAAGTGGCAATGCTTTTAATCAAGTAGCTAAAAAAAAGGATGGATTGTATGCGAAATTCAATTTTACTTATTATTGGTAGTATTTTTTTATTATTTGGCTGTGCCAATCTCGATGTTGCGAAAAAAGCCTATATAAAAGGTGACTATAACACTTCTATCTCCATATACAATAAGTGGGCAAAAAGAGGTTTTCCAAAGGCGCAACTAAAATTAGCTGAGATGGCAAATAAGGGAATCATTAAGGCTTCACCTGATTATATTATAAGCAATGCATTATCAGCATATAACAAAGGATACAAAAAAGCAGCAAATATTATTTTTTACAATTATTACAAAATCGGAAGTTTCAAGAAAGCAAGATACTGGCTTAAGAAAGTAATTTTTAATACTATGGATTTAAAAACCTATGATGCATATTTGGCATTTTTACAGAAGCATATTGATAATTTTAAGTTGCAGCGACAATACTTAAAATCCATAGAAGCATATGCAATAAAATCCAATAATCCAAAAGTACTTTATGCTCTGGGAAAATTTTATGAAGACAGTATATTTTTAAATTTTCAAAAAAGTAAACAATACTATAAGCTCTCTTATCAAAATAACTTCATACCGGCAGGTATAAAACTTGGCCTTTTGTATGTTTACAAACTAAATAAACCTAAAAAAGGTATAGAAATTTTAAAAAAACTTTCCAATCGGGATAACGGTACGAGTGCATACAATATCGCCTTGTATCTCTTGAATCAAATGAAGCAAGAATTACAAAAATTTAACACTCCTTGCATATCATTTCATTTTAAAACACCAAAAGAGTTTTTTGTAAAAAAAATCAAAGCAGAGCTTTTCCAAAAAAAGTTTCTCCAAAAAAATGTTGTTCCTTGGCTTTTATACGCATATAAAAGAGGATACATTGCAGGAAAACTAAAGCTTATATCTTTGGATACAAAAGCTAAAAATTTTAATAAAAAAGATAATTTATCAGGTATGAGCCTTGATGAAGCTATTAGTTTTCTTGAACAATTGGATTTTTTTAGAGCAAAAATGATTTTAGCTCACATCTATGAAAGTTATCCCAATTTACATCAATTAACAAGAGCAAAAATCATTTATGGAGAGTATGAGAATATTAACAAAGTGGATGCCTACTGGCATTTGTATCAGTTTTATAAAAGATTTTATCAAAATGGTAAAACAAAAGATTATTATCTGAACTATCTTGTTTCACATAATTTTGTACCTGCAGTGATAGAAAAAGCATATTTTGATATTTTAGATAAAAAATACATAGAAAAAAATATGAGTATATTGCAATTTTATGCTGAACAAAAAAATATTTTGGCTCTGACATATTTATCTTCCATGTATGCCACAAATAACAAAAAGGAGAAAAATAGACAAGCGTTACATAAGCTATGTAAGCTGACATCTCCTTTAAATTCTTCGCTTGATATGAAAATAGCCAAATTTTATCTCAAAGAAAATAAATTAACAAAAAGTGCTACAATATATCAATACTATGCTAAAGAATTTCCAAATGCAGCATATTCACTTTCAAAAATCTACAATGCTATGAACGAGTGTAAAAAATATCTTTACTGGCTTAAAACTGCAAAAAACAATGGTTTTAAACAGGCAGAACTTGAGTATGCAAAACTTATTCTAAAAGGCAAAATAGATGGAAGTTTATCAAAAGCTGTCTCAATAATAAAACAGTATGCTATAAATAATGACCCTGTTTCTTTGGTATTTTTGGGTAATCTATATAAAAATGGTATAGCGGTCAAATTTGATCCTAAAAAAGCAGAAGAATACTACAAAAAAGCTTTTGAATTGGGGTACAACAGAGCATATATAAATTTGGCCAGATTATATAAGATTTTAAATATTAATGGAGAATACAATAATAAAATATTAAAAATTTATGATGATTTAATTAAAAAAACCAATAATGATATTGTTAAGCTTAAAATTGCACAGTTTTTGTTTGATAGCGCAGAGTACACAAAAGCTTTAAAATATATCAAACAAAATAGATTATATCGGTACGATAAAGGAAAGTATTTATATTACAATTTAACTGGCAAAAAAATTAATTTTGGCAAAATTACAACTTCAAGTGATCCGAAATTAATTTTATTAAATGCGAAACTCTTGCAAAATAAAGATAGAAAAAAAGCTCTTTATTATGCATTTATCTCCGCTTTGTATAATACAAATGGAAGCAGTGAATTCATTGTGAGGCAGTTAAAATTTTTCTCTCCAAAAACTGTAAGAAAAATTTATAAAAAAGCAAAAGAAGATTTTAGAAATATGGCTGTCAAAAAATCAAAAAGTTTCTAACTTTTTTAAATCTTTTGGCACTGTAAAATCGACTATTATATAGATTTTTCTTTTAAAAACTTTTTGTAAGTTTCATATCAATCATCTATCTTTTGAGTAAAGTTTTTCTCTATTGTTTGAGTAAGTCTTAAAACTATTTTCTTGAGATCCTTGTCAACTTCAAGCTTAGATCTCATGGTAATATACCTCTATACAATCTTTTTCTGATAGAAGTGATACATTTTTGTATTGGAATATCTTGAAAAATCTTATTCTAGCCTCTCATGCCATCCAAAGTAACACTTATTACTATGTTAGCCGAGTAATAGTAATTCCTCTTTTAAATATCTGTAATCTTTTTCGATATACTTCCAAATTAGTATCTCCTTATATCTATTATCTTTAAATACCAAAGTGCCTAGTTTACCCTTCCTTTTACCATAAAATATAGCATTACAAATGAGATTTATAAGTCTTGGATTATAAATTTTATACTCGATAATAGACTCAACTCTTTACTTTATTATCCAAGGTATTGACTTGTCATATTTAGCTGATAATTATTTAAGAGTTTTGTCCATGCAAAAAGTACTCTTTGAAAAAATATCTTTTTATTCCTCTTCTTGAACCTTCAGAAATAATATTTTTAGATTGAACCATCTATTGGGCTGAAACTTTCCATTTTATAAAGATAAGCTATGTGACTTAAAATAATATTTAGAACCGACACACTTTTTCAAGGTTCAATAATTTATTTGGCAGCAATAAAAAAATAATAGAATATATTTTATCTACTTGATATAGCAGATTCTCTTGTATTTAAACGAGAGGATAACTCATCTTGAGTTATCCTGGAGTTTTCTCTTGCTTCTTTCAGTATTTGATATATTAAGCACTCACCTTCAATACTTTATCAA
>JALUWO010000226.1 GCA_027019405.1 Candidatus Altimarinota bacterium
TTTTTCAATTTTTTCTATATTTTTAGGCTTATTTTTTAATTCTTTTCATGTGTCAATATTATACCATTTTCAATTTTCAAATTTGTATTTATATTTTTTTCATTGATAATATTCTGTAGAAACATCAATATTTTCTTCTACTTTTATTTCTCAATCTTTTCATTTTATGGCTTTAAAATTTTCAAATCATTTTCAGGCTCAGTGTATAGCAATCATCATCAAAACTAGAGTAATATCTTCTTTTGTCCAATTTGCTGGATTAAATGTAATATCTTTTCATTCAAGTAGTTTAGGAGTATTTATCATTGTTTCAGTTGTTGCTCAAGCAATTAATGAATGAGTAATTATCTTTTTAGTTAAAGAATCTGTTTTTATAAAATCTTTTCATAATATTTTAAATCATTCTCATTTGTTAACAAATTTAACAGCTTTTCATGATATAGATAATATTCAATCAAGGGCTGCAAATTCTGCATATCATTTTAAGCTTCAATGCCATTGTTTATCTTTTAAAGATGAGTATGTTTCACTTCAAATATATCATGCTCATGTTCTAGCTGCAAATTCAGCTGTTTTAAGTGAATTTCATAGAACTCATCATTCTTCCATCATAACTCAGATTTTTCCTAATGTAAAAGCCCATTTAGCTCATACATATGCAAGTCAACCTGGAATTAAACTTGTAGCAATAGTTCATGCAATTTCCTCTGCATAGTCTATATTTTCATCAGCTATGCTAAAATAATCCATTCTTTTCCAAGTTGTTCATGATTCAGATAATCATACAATATCAGCATACATTCATTTTTTTGTTGTATCTTGATTTCATCTATCATAAGATGCTTCTAGAGTTGTTCTTAAAATTATATTTTTAGCTAATCTTGCAAATGTAGAATTTATTTGCATAGTTTTATATTTTTTAAATGAAAATTTATTTTTATCTATTTTATATAATTTTAAGAATTTTTCATATCATTCTTTTAATTTTTCATCTTGTCATATTTGAGCTTTGTTTAACTCATTTATTGTAGTTTGTAATTTTTCTTTTATGGTTTTTTTAAATTCTTTTTCAGTTAATCTATCAACTTTAGGAAGTTTAATTCAATTCAAAATAGTATCTATATCTTCTTGATGTAATATTTTATCAGAATTTTGAATTTTATTAACTATTTCTCATATAAAATTAAATTCTTTTGTTTGTATTAAATCATTTGATAATTTTTCTTTTATAATTGTACTATCTCAATCATCTCATGGAGTTAATCATACTCTCATTAAGTTATATATTTTTAATGTATTTTGTTCTTGATTTGTAGCTTTTATATTTATTGCTAAATTATAAACTTTTTTCATATCTTCTTCATCTATGATATCTCTATCATCATCTTCTACTTGATAGATTACTTTAAAAATACCTTTTATAAAATTTTTATATTTTTGTTCATTTTCAAATATATCATTTGGTGCTGAATTTAAATTTTTTATTAATAAATTTGCTTTTTGATTTATATTATTTTTAGTAGAATCTAGAAAAGCATCATTTTCAGCTACCTTATGAGCATTGTATGACCATATATCTAATATATTTGAAATTGTTTTAAATCTTGATAATGCATTTTTATTTAAAAATCTTCTATCAAAAGATGTATTAACAATGTATTCATGTCAATCAGGTCATGGCATAATAACTCCTTTTTTTGTTCTTTTTATAATATATTCATGTTTTATTATATATTGGGGATTTTCTAAGTTATTAGTTTGTTTTGTATTTGTATCAATTTTTGCCTTGGTAGTATCTTTAGCTTTAATCTTAGGAGTTTTATCAGTATTAATAGGTGTTATTTTATCTTTTTTCTTAGTTGTAATTTTTATTTCTTTTGACTTAAATCCTTCACTAACAATTCACACAA
>JALUWO010000227.1 GCA_027019405.1 Candidatus Altimarinota bacterium
GTTTTAGCTTTAAGTCGGCATTTTTTTGCTCTGCCGTTGTAGTTATGGTTGTTTTATTTGTAAAAGGATTGAAAAAGATAAAATTTACGCCACTGTTTGTTATCTTGATAAGATCTTTTGTATTTATAGTGATATTTGAAGCGATGATAATAGTATCAGTTAGTCTTATAGGAAGCTTTATACTATCAAATTTTATTGTATTATTTTGAAAAGTAAGAGTTGCATCTTTTTTATCTATGATAGATATATTCATACTATGATAACCCCGCTGCGATACTCTAAAAAGTTTGCTTTTCCAAAAAGAGCCGGCTCTCCTTCAAACGGTATGATATTGATCTTATCCTCTTTTTTTGTGATAGAGAGAATTTTATCTATCAACTCTTGAAGTTCATATTTTGATAAAGGAACTTCAAGAGCTGACTTTTGTCCGCCAAGAGCATAGGAGTAAATGAGTTTGGCAACCTTAGCAAGTCTTTTGTCATCACTTATATCATAAGCTATGATGTAGTTGTTTGTTTTACTCATTTAAAAGCTCCTATATAAAATTTAATAAAATTATATAGAAGTTTTGAGACAAAAAGTGTCTAAATTTTAAAAAGTTTTGATCTATTTATAAAATCTTCTTTATTTATACTATTTTGATTGATATATTTTTCATATATACTATGATTTTGAAAAGTTTTATAGATATAAAAATCACTATTTTCTTTAAAATAAAAAATCCTATTTGGATTGTTTCCATCATCATAAACTTTATGACTACCCTTTGTTTCTGTTTTGCTCTCAACAATGTCTTTAAATTTTGATGATAGGATTGATAGTATATTTTTTTGTTTTTTAATCTCTTGATATGTCTCATCAGTAGTATAGAAAAAAAAATGATTTTTTTGATAATTATCCCACAAAATTTTACCAAGAGCATTTATATACACATATCCATCTTCAACTTCTATCAAATTTTGTGCATCTTGTATAAATTGTTTTGAAAGTTTATCTTTTTCGACCATATCTTGAGAGATTTTATAAAATTCTTGCCAATATTTATCAAAAATGGTTTCATTAAGAGTTATAGGAAGTTGTGGTATCTCTATAAGAGAATTGGTAAATTCAAAAATATAAAAAAGAGGAATATTGTTTATCTGACCATAAAGTGTCATATACGGAATAACGCCCTTAAAACCACCAGTTATATTTAAAAGCAGGTCTTTAGTATATTGACCATCATAAGTAAAATCATTGAGTCTGTTTATAAGATTGATCAAACCTTTTTTATATCTTTTAAAATTGGAAACTTGCAAATCTTTTATAATATTTTTTTCATTAAAATTTACTTTAATATTTTCCATATTATTTTCCAAAATAAATTTTATAGCTTCGGAACATATCGGGGATAATAATGTATCGGTAGCTATAAGTTCAATGTCTAAAAAATTAAAATTATCACTTTTTTGGATATTTATGATACTCTTCATTTCGGCAGAAGTTTTTTCATCAAAATTTTGTTGTTTAAGCAATGATAACAATTTATCATATTCATTTTGAAACTCTTTTCTTTTACTATAATCTTGCTGTTTTAATATATCAAATAAATCTTTTATATCACTATCTTTATATAAAAGATTGGTTACTAGTGATGTTCCCACGGTTGTTATGATTTTCATATTTTTCTCCTAATTTTTTATCTAACAATACTCATTTAACATTTCCCTAACATCTTGAGTTCTTTTATATTTTTTATCTTTTTGTGGCTTTTTGGAAACTTCTTTCCATTTTTTGAGATTTATCATCTCGATTTTAAGTCTCCTTAATGCTTCACACTTAAATTCATCCAATTTACCATTTTTGATAGCATTAAATATGATAATATCAATAGTTTCATTTGGGTTTGGATTGGCTTCTTTTAATTCAAG
>JALUWO010000228.1 GCA_027019405.1 Candidatus Altimarinota bacterium
TAAATACGAGATAAGAAAAGCAGCATTGACATAATCAACAAACCTCTCTTAACTTAATTAATGAAGACAAAGTATGACTGGCTCTGTCTGCAAGCAGAGGAACTTTTGCCTCTACCTGCAACCTTTTCATTTCTGATAAGGGTTTTAAAATAGCTCTTGTGAAATTATTGAGATTGAGAGTGAATCTGATCATCTCCATATCGCATTTGAAGCATACCCACAAATACAATTATCAAAACTTGTTAATAATTTTAAAACAGTTAGTAGTAGATATATACAAAAAGAGTTTAAAGAGCATTTAAAACCTTTTTACTGGAAACCTTACTTTTGGTCACCCTCTTATTGTTTATTAACAGTTGGGGGTAGCACAATCGAAATCATTAAAAATTATATCTCTAATCAGGCAAAGCCTGAATAACCCTTGACCTCTCCTAAATCAAAGATTATAGAAGAGGATTGCGGGTTATGGTTTGTTCAAAATGCAAGCGCTTGTTCAAAGTTTAGGAGGCAATCCTTTTACTGCTGCTAATACAGCTATTTATCTCCAAAACCTTGATTATATGCAAGGAATGATGGGTCTAGCTTCTGTTATCACAGTACCTCTAGTTGTCGGTGTAGTTTTCAAAGGTGAAACCATGGCAGCACTTGGTGCTATGAATAGTGTTATGGGTAAATATGCAGGAGATAAGGGTGGTGCTACAGCACAACAAGTTTCTTCTGATTTAGCCGCAAAACATGAATTTGAAGGTCATGAACAAGAAGCCTACGCAAGAGGT
The DNA here is from genome assembly GCA_027019405.1 of Candidatus Altimarinota bacterium. Lineage (GTDB taxonomy): Bacteria > Patescibacteriota > Gracilibacteria > BD1-5 > UBA6164 > JALUWO01. Next base: position 777 of record JALUWO010000228.1, read on the forward strand.
GAATTGCAAAAATTTGGTATTAAATCTCCTAGAGGTGCTAGTGCTGTACAAACACTTGATAGTATTTATTCAGAGGGAGAGAAGTACGGTCAAGCAGGTGGTGCTTTAGCAGCGGGTAGCAAAATGTATAATGGCGATATGAGTGCATTTGCAAACGCTAAAGTTGGAGCAGGTATGGGACACGGAATGGAATCTACTGCTGCGGATGTTGGCAGTGGTACTGCACTTTTAGGTGCTATTAATAAAGACCCTGGCTCGTTGAATGATTTTGCACTGCAGAGTGGTACTGATGCGATTAGTAGTTATGCCGCTACTGCTGCAAAAGGAAGAACATCTTTAGAACATCCGGAATATGATAGAGAAGCTCAAGTAAACGCAGCAAAAACAATGGCTAATGATTCTCTTGTTAAAAGTGTTAGAACTGCAAAAGGTCTTCAAGATTCAATGGATTATAATGCAGATGGAACAATTAGAGATGGAAAAGAATTTGATAAATATGCTTTAGGTACAGAAGTTGGCTCAAGAATACAGGCTAATAAAACTATGGGTGTTGGACTTTGGGCGAAAGGCAAATCAGAAGCAACTATGGAAAATGAAATGATGGACATCCAAAGAACTGGTGAGATGGGTGTTGCATCAGAGGTTGCCAAAGGTAGAGGGTTTAAAAATGGTAAGTATCGTGGAGATATAGATGCATTCGAGAGAGATTCAAAAGATATAGAGAAGTCCAAGTCGGATAGTATGCATGGACAGGCACGAGGTGTGAGAGCTAACTATGACCATGGTAAAAACCCTAACATTTATGATAGAAATGCTGCATATGGAGAAAAGTCTAAACAACAGACATTAGATGAAAAAATAACAAAGCAAGATGGAGAAGACGCTTCTGTCGCAATTGATGTTGGAGAAGCGTCATTAAAAGCTTCTTCTCAAAAAGGCACACTTAAAGAGCAACAAAAAATATTAAAAGATGCATTAAAAGACGGAAAACTTCATGGAAACAACATTAATGACGCAATGGAGGATTTAGCTTCTGTAAATACGGCTTCTCAATTTGGAGGTCAAGTTGGTGCAGCAGGAAAGATGACTAAAGAAACAAGAGAAAAAATGCAAGCTGCTATGAAAAAATCTGG
>JALUWO010000229.1 GCA_027019405.1 Candidatus Altimarinota bacterium
TCAAATTTATGTGGATGAAAGAAATAAAAATACAATTAAATTAACTAAAAATTTACTAAAAGATATAAGATCAAAAATTTGTCTAAGTATTGAAAAAAGAAAAGGTTATGAGTTTCATTCTCATTTGGAAAGATTAAATAACTTAGCAAAAGTTTTACCTTATAGGGGCTTAAATATGCAATTAAGTGACCTTTTAAGAGATATAAATAAGTGGCAAAAACAACACGGAACGAAATGGAATGTTCCGAAATTTTTTAACTGATATTCTTCCCTATCCTATTGTCAAAAGCCCCCTTTAGGGGGTTTGGGGGTTATTTATTATTTAAAATAGATGATAATTTTGAGAGATGTATTTTTTTACTTTACCAAGATTTTTTTCGTTTATAATGTGATTTTGTATAAAATCGATTAGAGTTCCATTATCTCCAGTAGTAGTTAAATTTGTATAAATATAATTTGATGTGTTATAATCGAATCTTACCCAGAATTTATAGTTATTATATTTGAATAATTTACCATATTTACTTGATTTTTTCTTATCTAATTCCGCACCAATATTAGACATGAAATTCCAAAAATTTAATTGCTTAATCTCTTGCAAAGTTACCGAATTTTTGGTATAATTCTTATTGGTAGGGAAGAAGGTTTTTCCTTCTTTTTTTATATTCTTATCCATTTAATTTTCCTTATTATTGATATTTATGTTTTATTGTATATTTACCCTCTTGATATTCAATTATTATTTCAAGTTTTTTTCTTAATTCTAAAATATCTTTCCAACTTCCTTTTCCATAAAGTGCTGGATTAAGATAATAAATTCCTGTATCAACACGGATTAGAATATTATTTTTTACTAATTTTGTTATATATTGATTTATTGTATTAAATTTTTTACCAAGTTCTTCCGCAATTTGTCTTTTAATCGCTGCATTTATTACAATTTGATTTTTGTAACTTATTCGCTTTAGAATTGCATAAATAATTGCATCAAGCCCTTGTGGTAGGTCATTTAAGTAATTTATATGTTTAATATAAATTTTTACATAATCTTCTTCTTGTGGTATTCTAACAGTTGTTTTCGTTTCTTTTTCTTTAACTTCACCAGTTTCACAATCAATTTTAACTTCTTCTTCTACATATAATATGTTCATTTTTTTTCTCCTTTATAATATTTATTATTATTATACTATAATATAAGAGTAATATATTAGATTATATATTATTTTTTGTATGTTTTTTGTATCAAATTATATTTAATAGTATAAAAGTAGTATATCCACAATATACTATTTGTTTATCCACAATATACTACTTGTTTATCCACAATATACTATTTTTTTTAGTAAAAATACCACAAATAAGGGGTTATACTCTTATTTGTAAGTGTTTTTTCTTCTTTATTATATAGGCCGTTTTTCAAACCGAAATGAGCCACCTATGTAAATAGGTGTGTGAATGTAGGTTTTCAAATGCGTCAAAATTTGATTAAAATTTTAATAATTTTTTGTGTAATTGCACATAATTAAAAAGACGAGAATTGGCTCTTACGCCACATTAACGAAAAATGATAGGTAATTCCCCCCAACCCCCCTTTTTGTTAAAGGGGGGAGCTTATAGACAATAGGATAGGGAAGAAATGTTGGTTGTTGTTTGATGTTTATCTCCTGTAAATGTTTATTTGAGTGTGCGAAAATAACATTTACATAGGAAGTTGTTAAACTTCCTTAGTTTAGGATGTCATTTACATATTGATGGAATATACACTAAGTTACTAATTTTTAGCCATTGTTTTATTACTTTTTTATTTTTTTTAAATCTTCCTATAACATACAAGTTTTATTTTTTAAGGAGAAAGAAATTTATCTCAAAATCAAATAACAAACAGTTACACTTCAAGCTCACGAAGA
>JALUWO010000230.1 GCA_027019405.1 Candidatus Altimarinota bacterium
AATAATACTAATAGGACATATGAAATATTGATTTGAAGGAATAAAAATTCATTGTATATATTTGGAGATAATATAACAAATGATTTTGATAAATACAAGGATATAACATGATATATATTTAATAAATATAAAGCAAATTATAGAGAACTAATTAAAACATATTTAAGTATATTTGATAAAAAAGATATTAAAAAAAATACTAATACATTTATACAATTGAACAAAATCAAAGATAATACTGAAATATTATTTAAAGAAGATGGTGATATAATTAATTTAACTAAATGATGATTAGAATGGCAAGCAGATATTTCGGTAGAACCATGATATATTATAAAATACAGAACTACTGTTAAAACACATAAAACACATAATCCAGTTAACCATAAGCAGATTAATGTATCTTTATTATGACAATACATTAATCTTAAACAGCTATATATTAATATAAATATTAACTGACAAAATGAAGAATTAATATTGTTAAATAATATATGAAGATGATGAAAACCTTCTAAAAATGTAGTTATATTAGCTAACCTAAATTATTGGATAATTATTATGTTAGATAATGAAGACCAATTAAAATTAATAAAAGAAAATGATAATCCTTTCATAGAGTATATATGACAAATTGTTAATGAAAAAATTAAGAAAAAAGATTTTGAGGATATCTTTGGTTTATTAAAGGTATTTATTAGACAAGATGATGTTTGAATAAAGAATAACAAACAAAAAGAAAAGTCTTTCATAGTTATACCTTGATGAAAAACAATTAAGACAAAAGAAGGTGATATATATGATATTCAAAAGGTACAGAAAGACTGAACTAAAAGAACATTCTTTAGAATTAGATTAAATTGAGACAAAGTTATAACAAAAACTTTGATTGCTAGATTATATGATGCTGAAAATTTTGTTAATAAATATATCGAACTTAAAAGAGAAAAATATAATAAGTAGTTTTTATATCTTAAACTAAAATAATTATGAGTACAACAGCAGGATGGGCAGATGGAGATTTGTCATTAAATTTCAATTATAATATTCTTCCTATTACTATTAAAGACGAAGATGTTCAAAACGATAATATAATTGATAAAGAATTAGAACTAGAAGTACAACAAGAAATAATGAAAGAAAACTCAAAGGCTATTAGTCTTTATTATGATTTTAAGTTTGATTTTTCGGCAAGTGAAAGTGACGATGGTTCAAGTGTTGATGGATTAACTGGTATAAGAATAAATAATAGAATAGTATTTTGAGAAAGTAATTATCAAACTTCTTATAGAAGATGGCAGTATGATGATAGTAGTTTTTATAATGAAGAAATAACAGATATTAATATATTGGCAGATTTAATAATTGAAATTATAAACAATAACGATGAGTTATATGATGAAATAGATAAATGAATAAATATAGAGGACATCATATATAGCAAACTGAAGGAAAGTAATAATTATATATATTTTACTTTCACAACAACAACAGAAATAGAAATCTGAAGTTATACAGGACAACCATATGAAAAATATCAAATAGATGAAGAATGTATTAGATATGTGAATAGTTTTGATAATACAAAATTTCAGGTTGGTTGAATTAATGTTGAAATTAATACATCAACAAATTCATTATTTATTTTAACTGATGAAATAAAATTATTAGTTAAGTTAGATAATGTAGTGTGAGAACTTAACTTTAAAGATTTAAATGAACAATTATATAGAAGTTTTGATCGGAATTAATATATACAAATATGAATAATTTAATATCAAAATTCTTAAAAATTTTCTTTATAGTTCGTAAATTTATTTTATAATTAAATAATTAAAATGACACTAGTTAATAAATTACAAGAAGGACATGAACAGGCTATATTTAGTGCTAGATGAGTAAA
>JALUWO010000231.1 GCA_027019405.1 Candidatus Altimarinota bacterium
GCTTACTTAATTCTTTTTACTTTTATAGCTGCAACTCAAAATTTTTTTTCTAAATCTTTTGAATAAAATTTATAATAAACACTTTCAACTCAATTTTGAATATCATTTTTATCTGGTAAAACATTTTTTAAGCCTTCTTTTTCCATCATCTCATAAAAAGATTTATAATTTTTCTTTTCTAATACTTCAAATTCTTCTCAAGAATCAAAGTATAAAATATCTCAGGCAACAATTTTTCAAAACCTTCATTTATTTAATCTTCATTCAACAGTTTTTTGTCAATTTAGTAAAAAAGTTCTATAAGGCTCTTGTACTCAAAAATCATATTTCATAATAAAATAAATTAATTATTAAAATTTAAAAGCAACAATTCAAAATTTTTTTATTTTTTCTCAATATCAAGTAATTTTATTATATACTTTTATTGCTTCTTTAAAATTTTTAACTCAAGGTAAACAATTTTCAACTCATTCATTTTGTAAAAAATCTTCAATATTTGCATATCTAATAACATCTTTTATTTTCTTTTTTATACTATTTCAAGAATTTTTAAATATTATAATATCTCATTTTTTATATTTCATATAACTTTTTCAACTTCTTCATTCAACAGTTTTTTGTCAATTTTTTATTTGATTAAAATATTTTTTAAAAATAGGTATTATAAAACTATTTTGTTTATATTTTATATTTATAGGTAAAAATAAATGTTCTTCTATAGAATTATCACTAGTATATTCATTAAAAACTCAATATAATTCTTTGAATCAAACTTTTTTAAACATAGATAATGAAGGAGCAGCTTTTGTTCTTGATATAGTAACATATACTCAATCTAAACTATTAAATTCATTTTCTATAATATCTAATAATTTTTTCCATAATAACCATATATCTCACTTTCAAAATCAATCAAATAAGAAAAAACTTTTTATTTCTAAATATCAATTTTTTAAATTTAAAATTTTATCTTCTTTTTGTAAGTCTGTTTTAAAAGTTAAAACTCATATTTGTTTTCAATCAACTTCTAATATATAAGTATCTCTATCTTTTCAATTAACTATTTTTAAAAAACTATTTTTTTGAAATCAATAAATATTATAAATCTGTTTAGAAAATTTTCTAAAAATTTTTATAATTTCTTCCTTAGTATAATCACAAATTTGTATTGTATTGTATTGTATTGTATTGTATTGTATTGTTAATTTTAGAATCAATAAATTCTTTTTGTTCTTTTAACATATTTTTGATATTTTAAATAGATAATATGCATATTGTTTTATAATTATAATATTTTAAAATTCAATTTTTTATTTAATATTATAGAAATAAATAGCCCTTTTTTGTTAGAGCTATCTATCCCATGATTATGATGATGTGCCATTTTTTAAATTATAATTTAAATCAATCCCCAGATAAGTTTTCCAGCAATAATTAGTAAAAGTCAAGCTAAGATTCGTCTTATATGCTTAGTTTCTAATTTTTCATTCATTAAAAAGTTTCCAAACCAACCTCAGATAATAGATGCAACAGTAGTAATAGCTAGTAAAGTCCAATCTATATGAACAAAACTTAAATAAGTTAAAAATCATCAAAAAGTACTTACTGCAATAATAAAGCTCATATTTCTAGAAACATATTTTGCATCATAGCCAATCAAAACTAACAAAGGAACAAAAATAGCTCATCCACCAACTCATAGTAATCAACTCACAATTCAAACACTTAATCACATACTTCAAATTAACCAATAATTTCATTTATCATTAATTTTTCCTTCTTTTTTCAAAAAAGCATCATAATTATTGAAAATACAAGGAAAATTGCAAATAATATTTTTACTATATCTACAGGCATATATTTTGATAAATAACTTCATATTACAGCTCAGCCAA
>JALUWO010000232.1 GCA_027019405.1 Candidatus Altimarinota bacterium
TCCAGTAGTTTGTGAAATAATACTCTCTCCTGAAGAAAAGATGCAACCAAAACTATCATCAGAAATAAAACCAGATGGGAAAATGATCTCTAAACCATTAGAAGATATGTTTCCTTTTTTGGATAGAGATGTTTTTCATGAAAGCATGATTGTGAAGACTATTGATGAATAAAATTTTAATTACTGGTTCAAGTAGAGGAATAGGTAAATCTATTAAAGAGCTACTCGATAAGAATGGTTATGATTGTCTTACTCCAAGTAGGGAAGAATTGGATATTTCATTGCCTGAGAGTATAAAAGAATATTGTAAAAATATTGAGGTAAAGGGCTTGATTAATTGTGCGGGGATTAATATTTTAGGCGATTTAAAAAGTTTAAACTTTGAAGATACTAACAATATGTTAAATAGTAATCTTGTAGCACCATTGTTTCTTATTAAGGAAGTATCTAGTGCAATGAAAACAAATAACTATGGGAAGATTATTAATATAAGTTCAATTTGGGGTATACGTTCAAAAGAGTATAGAACATTGTATTCAATGACAAAATTTGGTTTAAACGGTATGACAAAGGCATTAGCAAGAGAATTAGGTGAATATAATATATTAATAAATTCTATAGCACCTGGTTATGTTAATACTGAAATGACGCAAACAAATATTCCTTTAGTACAACAAAATGATATTAAAGAAACTATACCTTTGCGACGATTTGCAGAACCAAACGAAATTGCTGAATTGGCACTATTTTTAATATCAGAGAAAAATAGTTATATCACCGGAGAGGTAATAACAATAGATGGAGGGTTTTTAGCATGAAATTGACAATAGAGTCAAATATTAGAAATTATGATGTAATCTTTACCGATAATTTTAACTTTATACAAGAATTTAATAACATAAATAATTCTGTATTAATTATTGATAAAAATGTTTATAATTTATATTCCAATGAGTTTAAAGATATTAATAAAGATAATTTATTTTTATTCAATGCTATAGAAGAGAATAAGACATTTGATTATGTCAAAGAGATATATGATTTTTTAATTTCTAAATCTGTAAAAAGAAATTTAACTATCATCTCTATCGGTGGTGGTATAACTCAAGATATAACAGGTTTTGTAGCATCAACGCTTTATCGAGGTGTTAATTGGATTTTCGTACCAACAACATTTTTAGCAATGACAGATAGTTGTATTGGAAGTAAAACGTCTGTTAATTATGAAAAATATAAAAATTTAATGGGAACATTTTATCCACCTCAAAAAATTTTTATTAATCCTAGCTTTTTAAATAGCTTAGAGAAACTTGATTTTTTTAGTGGTATCGGAGAAACAATAAAATTTCAATTAATGAAAGAAGAATATCCAAAGGATATGAATAAAGTTTTAAAAATAATTGAAAAAGCTATAAGTAATACAAGTGATAGACTAGAAATCATACACGACAATATGAAGGTCAAACTTAATTACATGAAGGACGATGAATTTGATCTTGGCAGAAGAAATCTTTTAAATTACGGACACTGTTTTGGTCATGCACTAGAAACATCATCAAATTATTATGTACCTCATGGAATAGCTGTTAATATTGGTATGATTTTTGCAAATATTATGTCGAGTGAAAGAGGTTTGGCAAATAAAGATGATGTTGATTTTATAACAAAAAATATTTTGTTGCCAAATATTCCTTTAAAACTCAGAGAAACCGATTTTGATCAAAATATTTTATTGGAATCTATGAAAAATGATAAAAAAAGAGTTGGCAAATATCTAACAGTAATCATTCCTGATAAGGATTTTAAAATGCTGAAAACAGATGATGTTAAGGATGAAGAGTTTATAAATGTGTTATCAATGGTAAAAAAAGTTTGTTTAAAGGAGAATGAAAATGAATAGTATAGAAAGAGAGATGGTTGATGTCTTAAAGAGACTAAGAGATGATTATGGTGTATTTGAGATTAAAGCTGAATATGAAAATGAAGGTAGTCGTCAGGATGAACTGATGAGACTTAAGGATGTTGCAAGTTCTGTTGGTCTTCCTATAATAATGAAAATAGGAGGGGTAGAAGCTGTATCAGATATGTACAGTGCTATTACACTTGGAGTTAAGAGCATTATCGCCCCAATGGCAGAAACAAAATTTGCTGTTAGTAAGTTTACAAATTCAATCGCAACATTTATTCCTGAAGATAATGCAAAAGATATAGATTTTGCTTTTAATTTAGAAACTATTACAGGATATAAAAATATTGATGATATTTTAACTTTAGATAATTTAGATTTACTCTCTGGAGTTACAATTGGAAGAGTTGATTTTACAGCTTCTATGGGGAAAGATAGAAGTTTCGCAGATAGTGAACAAATGTTAGAATATTGTACTAATGTATTTCAAAAGTGTAGAGCAAAAGGTTTGGATTGTGGTTTAGGTGGTGCTATTTCTGCTAACTCTTCAGAGTTTATAAAAACACTTGTATCTGATAATCTCATAGATAAATATGAAACGAGAAAGATTGTTTATCATAAAGATGCAGTAAATAATATAAAAGAAGGTATTTTAGCTGGTGTAGAGTTTGAGCTTTTATGGTTAAAAAGTAAAAGAAGATATTATCACAGAGTAAAAAGTGAAGATGAAAAGCGTATTGATATGCTTGAAAAAAGGTTGAATGGATAATATGAACATCTTCATTACAGGTTCTAATGGTTTTATAGGTTCCCATTTAAAAGAGTATCTACAAAATAATGATACAAAATATACTCTTTTTACACCTTCAAGTAAAGAGTTGGATTTAGCAAATGAAAAAGATGTTGATGAGTATATTTTTTCCAATAAGATTGATATCATCATCCATCTAGCAAATCGTGGTGGGGGTAGAGATACACTTGATATGAAAAATGTTACAGAGTATAATCTCAGAATATTCTTCAACATTGCAAAGCATGAAAAAAATGTAAAAAAAATTATCTCATTTGGAAGCGGTGCAGAGTATGGAAAGCACAAACCTATTGTAGAAGTGAGAGAAAATGAGTATCTTCAAGAACAACCATTTGATGAATATGGATTTTACAAGTCGATTACATCAAAATATATAGAAAAGTGCGATAATATTGTTCAACTTAGAATCTTTGGAGCTTACGGAGAGTATGAGAATTATCGCTATAAATTCATCTCAAATGCAATAGTGAAAAATCTTTTACAACTGCCTATAGTCATTAATAAAAATGTTTATTTTGATTATATTTATATAGATGATTTGGTTAAGATGACAGATTGGTTTATCCATAATGAGTATAAAGAAAAAATATATAATATAACGACAGGTAAGAAGATAGACTTGATTAGCTTAGCAAATCTTGTAAATGAAGTGAGTGACTTTAAATCAGAGATAAGAGTTCTCAACGATGGACTCAATAATGAATACACATCTGATAATACAAGAATTTTAAAAGAGATAGGTGATTTTAAGTTTACATCTCATAAAGATGCAATAGTAAAAATGAGAAAGTATTTTAAAAATAACCTCAATAGTTTAGATATTGAAACTGTAAAAAATGACCCCTATCTAGAAAAAATAGATGATATGTGGAAAAAGGATAAATAAAATGACAAAAGAAGAACAACTAAAACAAGAGATACTGGAAAAAACAAAAGAATATTATGAACTTGTACATAAACCAAAACAAGAGGCTGAATTTGTAGCAGGAAAGAGTCGTGTCAATTATGCAGGACGGGTATTTGATGCTACAGAAATGGAATATTTGGTAGATAGCTCACTTGATTTTTGGCTTACTTATGGAAGTTACTCTAAAAGATTTGAAAAGGAGTTAGCTAAGTATTTAAATGTTAGATGGGCTTTTTTAGTAAACTCCGGAAGTAGTGCCAATCTTCTTGCATTTTATACTTTAACATCTCCTCTTCTTAAAGAAAGACAAGTAAAGCGTGATGATGAGATCATCACAGTTGCAGCAGGTTTTCCAACAACAGTGGCTCCTATAGTTCAATATGGGGCTGTTCCTGTGTTTGTTGATATGGAACTAACACATTTTAACATTGATACTACACAATTGGAAAAAGCTTTAAGCTCTAAAACAAAAGCTGTGATGATTGCTCATACTTTAGGAAATCCTTTTAACATTAAAGCTGTAAAAGACTTTTGTGATAAATATAATCTTTGGCTTATAGAAGATAATTGTGATGCTCTAGGTTCAACCTATAATGGACGACCAACTGGAACATGGGGAGATATAGGGACAAGTTCTTTTTATCCGCCTCACCATATGACTATGGGTGAAGGTGGAGCTACATATACAGATAATCCTCTTTTACAAAAAATAATGCTTAGCATGAGAGACTGGGGAAGAGACTGCTGGTGTGAAAGCGGTGTTGATAATACATGCGGTAAAAGATTTTCTATGAGTCATGGAAATTTACCAAAAGGATATGATCATAAGTATGTTTATTCTCATTTTGGATTTAACTTAAAAGTTTCAGATATGCAAGCAGCCGTTGGATGTGCACAACTTGAGAAATTTCCTTCATTTGTAGAGATTAGAAAGGAAAATTTTAAACGACTTTATGATGGACTAAAAGATATGAAAGAATTGACTTTGGTAGAAACTCAACCAAACTCTGATCCGAGTTGGTTTGGTTTTATGATTACATTAAAAGACGATACACAATTTACTAGAAATGATTTGTCACAATATTTAGAAAAGAACAACATTCAAACAAGAAATCTTTTTGCTGGGAATATGCTAAGACATCCTATGTTTGATTCATTGGAGATAGAGAAAGATTATAGGGTTGTTGGCGAGTTGTCAAATACAGATAAAATTATGAATGATAGCTTCTGGATTGGTCTATATCCTGGTATGGGTAATGATGCTATTAGTTATATGATTGAGAAGATTAAGGAATTTATAAAGTGACAAAATTCAAGCTTATGCTTTTTTATATATTCTTTGAATTGTTATCATTTAAGGTTTTTAAGATAATGTTTTATTCGTTTAAGATTGGAAAATATGATTATGTTCAATGGGTATACTATTTTTATAATCCGAGTAAAAACTTATATTTTTTTTATTATTTATATTTTATTTTTACTACTTCTATTTTTTTTATACTTTATTTATGGATATCATATTCTAAAAGATACAAGGTAGATAATGATTGAAAAAATTAAAGAAAAAAGATATTTTTTCCCTCTGCTTACGATACTTTTTATCGTTCAAAGCTATTTTTATTTTCAACACATTATAAATAATTATAAGCTAATGAATGAATATAGGTACATTAATGAAATTACCATTCTCAAAGATCAAAATGTTTCTAATCAGGAATACATAAATCAAAACCTCCTTTTTAAACCAAATTTAAAAGAAGCCTATACATCAACAAAAAATATATTTTTCAATGATAAAAAAGGTACGGGCTTAAGTTTTAATAATTTTCCTGATTATCTAGTAATGGCTAAATATCAGGCGAATTCATACAAATATCTTTTTAATAAATCTAAAAAACTTCATTTTAGCAATATAAAATATAGTAAAAACTTAAATCTTTTATATACTGATTATATTTTTAATAATAATAATAATAATAATAATAAATTGTATATTCAAGGAAATAAAATATTACCATATTTTGCTACTTATCCAATGTTTCAAGCAAAAACTATAGATAAACTGCGACAAAAAATGGATTTTATATATAAAAATACTTATGAACAGGATATGCAGATATTTGATAGATATTATTGGGAAGAAAATTCATTTGTACTTGCTCCAATTACTGAAATGGAGTTACATAGACCTAAAAAAGAGATATTTTCGCAATATGGGTATTTAAATGTCGTTTTAGTTGCTAAGATTATGAATATGTATGGAGGTTTTTCAATCAATAACTACGAAAAGGCCAAAAAAACTATTAACTTGCTTTATTATGTTGTTTATATAATATGCATCTTATTGTTATTTAAAGATAACATTTTAAGGCTTGGACTTATTGTTATATTTGGAATAGCTTTTTTTGGAGATGGTTATTATGCTTTTTCGTATGCACCTACCGTTACAAATTCAAGGCACTTGCTAGATATTTTTATAATTCCTTTCTTGTATTTATATATGAACAAGAGAAATTTTTTCTTTTTAGCGATAGCATCTATACTATCTGTTCTGTCTATTTTTATTGCAAAAGGTTTTGGACAATTTATATTTTTATCCATTATTGGAACTTTACTTATTCCTTTAGTTGTAGATTATTTAAAAACAAAAAATATCAATAAAAGAAATGCTTTTTTATTGATCATAACGATTATTTTTGGATTATTAGCAATTAAATTGTATCCAATGATGCCAAATCCGTCAGTTAAATATTTTTTAGATGGATTTTATTCTTTTCCGTTTCGAAGTAATATTATATTTTTTCTTGTACTCTTAGTTATATTGCTGCAATGGATATTTCTTGTAACTTTATATGAAAAACTTCTTTCTATAAAATATTTGTATGTTTATATCTTTACATTATTTTATACCCAGTTTTTGTATACTTATTTTATATGGCATGGAACAATTAATGATATTGTAGTATATTCATATCTGTATATTTTACCTTTTGCAATAGTATATAATTTGTTTAATTTTAAGTATAAAAGAGTTTTTTCTTTTATACTTTTGATAGTTTTTTTAGTAGTCTATATAAAACTATTGAATACTTTTGTACAAGGAGAAGAGAATTATAACAATGTATTTAAAACTCATGAAACATACAAATGGAATTTAAAAAGAGCAGGTGGAATTATTACAACTTATTCATTTGATAAATTTGGTAATTCGATTAAACTTATAGATAAATATGCTCAGTCAAAAAGAATATATATGATTTCAAAGTATGACAATATGCTTGAAATTTTATCAAAACACTATAGTGGATTCCCGTTTTTCGAATTAAGATCAAGTATTGTTACAAAAAATGATTTTAATATGATTAAAAATCAAATCAATAGACATGCAAAAATTTTATTTGTAGATAATGATATTGACAGGGATTATAAAAAAGAGATGGCACGAATGGCATTCTTTGATTTAGAACCATTTTGGAGAAATGAATCTTTAAAACAAAGGATACCTAAATTAAATGATTTGAAAAAACTATGGAGCGAGGTAAAAAATAATTATAAGCTTATCAAAAAGGGAAAACTAATTAGTGTTTACAAACGTAAAAATTGAAAAAAAATTTATAAAATTCATACTAGTAGGTATTTTAAATACAATAGTAGGTTATGGCTTATTTGCTATATTTATTTATATAGGAATAAAATATCCATTAGCTGTATTATTTTCAACTGTTTTAGGAGTAATATTTAATTTTAAAAGTATTGGAAAGCTGGTCTTTGATAGTCATGACAATAATTTGATTTTGCACTTTATAGCTGTGTATGCTGTGATTTATGTATTAAATATTTCAGGATTGTGGGTTCTCAAATATTTTGGTTTTGAAAATATGTATATCAATGGTTTTGTTTTATTGGCTCCTTTGGCTATTGTGTCATATATACTCAATAAGAATTTTGTTTTTGAAAGGAAAATTTGATTATGAAAAAAATTAGTATAGTCACTGCTTGTTATAATGAAGAAGAAAATGTTGAAGAACTTTATAAACAAGTAAAAAAGGTGATGAAAAATTTAGGTAATAGTTATAGTTATGAACATATTTTTATAGATAATGCATCAGAAGATAAAACAGTGGAGATTTTAAAGAGTCTTGCGAAAAAGGATAAAAATGTAAAAATCATAGTAAATTCAAGAAATTTTGGACACATCAAATCCCCTACTTATGCTCTCCTTCAAGCTACAGGCGATGCTGTCATCTCTGTAGTAGCTGATTTACAAGATCCACCAGAAATGATTTTAGGTTTTATTCGAGAATGGGAAAATGGTAGTGATATTGTTCTTGCACAAAAGAGAGATAGCGAAGAACATGGGATGATGTTTAATGTCCGAAAGCTGTATTACGAGATTTTAAATAAACTTTCTGAAGTTCAGATTTTTAAAAACTGCACAGGCTTTGGACTTTTTGATAGAAAAGTAATAGATGCACTAAAAACCTTAGATGATCCATATCCTTTTTTTAGAGGTATGCTTGCTGAAGTGGGATACAATGTTAAACTTCTTCCTTATAATCAACCAGTAAGAGTACGGGGTGTAACTAAAAATAATTTTTACTCTTTATATGACATGGGAATGCTTGGTATTATCAATAATTCCAAAGTCCCTCTTCGTATGGCTATTTTTATAGGTGTTTTTTTTGGAATTATAAGTGCTGTTGTAGGCGTAGGGTATTTTGTTGCAAAACTAATGTTTTGGGATACCATGAGTTTAGGAATGGCGCCACTACTCGTTATGACATCATTTATGTTTTCTGTAATGTTATTTTTTATAGGTATAATTGGCGAATATATTGGAGCTATCTATACGCAAGTATTAAAAAGACCACTTGTATTTGAAAAAGAACGAATCAACTTTGATTGATAAAAAAGCTTTTTGGGTATTTGTCTTTCAGATTTTTAAGATTTTAAATGGTCTTGTGGCAATACTCCTATTACCTTTATTTTTAACATCACGAAATCAAGGTATTTGGTTCTTGATGCTTAGTTTTGGATCTATTATTTTGCTTTTTAGTGCGTCACAGAATAATATTGCTTTGATTTTTGGGGCACATGAATTTAAAAAATTAGCTACCAATAATTTAAAGATTGTAGGTAGACAAATTGATATTGATAATTTGTCTGGCTTTATAAAATTTAGTAGCATATTTTTTTTAAAACTACTAACTTGGCTGTCTTTATTAGTTTTAATTTCATTTATATTTTATATTAACGAAGCAAATTCATTGAACTTGATTCTAATTTTTTTGATATATGTTGTTGGTTTATATCTATATAGTCTAAATTTTTATATCTTGAGCTATATTGAAAGTTTTAATAAAGTTGAGTATGCATATAAATTCAAGTCTATCTTGATAGCTACAATTATTGTTTCAACTATATATTTTTTATATTCTGATTATAAACTTTATGCTCTATCACTATCTGTATGCATTACCATGCTTTTTTGGTTTATATATTTTTTGTATAAATTTAAAAATCATATTAAGAATATAGTCAATAAAAAAAATCAATTTAATAAATACAAAAAGATAATATTTTTAAACTATTTTAAGAAAAATTCATTTAGTATGATCAGTGGGTTTTTACTATTTCAGATTTATACACCTATAGTGTACTCTTTTTATGGGGCTAGGTATTCTGGAAAAGTTGGATTAAGTATAGCTATTATGACAGCATTATTTGCAATCTCCACATCAGCTTTGCATGCTAAACTACCGCTTGTAGCAAAGCTTATATCTGAAAAAAGATATCAGGAAGCGTATCATATTTATTTTAACGCATCGAGATCATCACTATTAATTTTTATTTTACTTTTACTTTTTGGATCATATTTACTTTTTAATGTGAATTTTTTTAATATCTATCAAAATAGAGTTGTCGATATAAGTTCATTTTTTATATTATCTGCCGCATGGTTTTTTCAAATAATCATTTATTCTCTTGTGATGTTCACTAGAATGTTCAAAAGAGAACTTTTTGTTATCCCAACTATAGTATCATCTATATATATTTTAATTTTTACGATAGTAATATTAAAATATTTTACAGTAAAATTTATCTTTTTGGGTCTATTGTCTAGCTATCTATTTGGATTGCCTTGGATTTATATAATTTATAAAGATTTCTTAAAAGGAAAAATATAAATGTCTATACTAACTATAGCGATACCCACATATAACAGAGTACATTATTTAAATGCATGTTTAAAGTCATTGAAAGAAGCATTGCCTAATAATTGTAACGAATTAGAAATTTTGGTTATTGATAATGATTCAACTGATAATACAGAGGAAGTAGTAAACAATATAAAAAAGATGGATATTAAATATATTAAAAATAATACCAATATTGGACCAGATGAGAATTTTAAAAAATGTATAATAAAAGCTAATTCAAAATTTGTGTGGTTATTTGGTGATGATGATATTTTTTTTAAAGATTCAATTGAATTTATTTTATCTATAATCAAAAATAACAACAATCTTGGTTTGATACATCTCCGGGCTAAAAATTTTCAAGATGAAAAAGAATTACTAAATTACAAGACAGATAATTTTTCCTATGAGAATATAAAAAGTAAAGATAAATTTATAAATAAGATACATACAAATATCACTTTTATAAGTGCAAATATTTTTAATAAAGATATTTTAAAAGGTGAAGTAAATCTAAAAGATATACCAAATAATAATTTAGGACAGGTTTATTGGAATATGGTTTCAACAATAAAAGGGGACCAAAATATATTTTGTAAAAGTAAGGTTTTTGCTGCTAGACAATTTAATAGTGGGAATTATAATTTTTGTGAAGTTTTTGGTAAAAATTTTATTGAAACATTGTATATGGTTAATGAGAAATTTCATATAGATAATTTTATCAAAATTTTTAAAAAAAGATTACTTATAATGTATTTTCCCGCAAATATAGCAAGACTGCGTGCTGGCGTATCAAAAGTCCAGTACAAAAATTGTTTGAAAATCTTTTATAAAATCTTTTATAAAGATATTTACTTTTGGATATTTACTTTTCCTGCTCTTGTATTCCCTAAGCAAATTGTTTTTCAATTATATAAGATTGTAGAAAAGATGAATGATTTATTGAATTGAAAGTAGCTATAGTACATGACTGGCTTGTGACAAATGCTGGTGCAGAAAAGGTCTTAAAAGCAATTTTAGAAATTTATCCTAATGCAGATGTATTTAGTTTAGTCGATTTTTTAGATGAAAAAGAGCGATATATTGTTTTAAATGGCAAATATGCCAAAACTTCATTTATACAAAAGCTTCCATTCGCAAAAAAACACT
>JALUWO010000233.1 GCA_027019405.1 Candidatus Altimarinota bacterium
TGCTTCCATACAAAATAACGAATCAATTTTCTTACAAACTTACATAAATTTTTCATAACAATATCTATATCTTCTGCATATTTATAATAATTATAAAAACCGTATAATCAATACTTAAGCTTTCTTTATTATTTTTTATTAAATATTTTATCTATATTTTTTATAAGTTCAAAAAACAAACCCTTATAATTAAGAGCTTGCATATTCAATATTAAACTATTTAGCTTAATATTCTTCGTATTTTTACTTAACAACCTGTGTCATTTCGGGCTTTTGTAATAGTATTTCGTTCAAGTATTCGATTTATTATATACTACCAGCATTTCAGGAGATCTACTTATAGTATTTTTTATATACTTCAATAAGCTAACTATTTCATCATAATCTGATTGTAATTCTTGTTTTAATTTTCGATTAGATTTATAATTATATAAGCTATTTTCTGAATATTTACTTAGCATCTTTTCTTTTTCATAATCTTGTATTAACCTTTCTATTTCTTGCATAATACATTATATCACTCATAAATACTTATTATCCTTTTTCGTTTTTTATACAATTCATATATTTTTTCTTACGAAATAGTATATTCCAATTTTATAGTTATCAACCACATTTTCAAATATCTGATCTCTAAGTTAGTAATGTAGGTCTATAGATTAAATAAGATAACTAGGAAACCAGTGATAAAGAATCCTAACTAATGATCAAGATAATGTTTGAAAGTATAAACATAGGTGAACCCCACATAAGTAGTCTTTCGTCTTTTCTTTGGATCGGGCCTCCGTATCTTCCGCAACCGACCGTTCGCACACATCGAATTATACGATTTGTTTCCTAACCTCCACTGATCGATTACATGGTCCCTTTGGTCATTTATGCAATCCGAGATGTTTGTAACCCTCGTTTTTCCACAAACTTCACCGTACGAGTTAGGCAAACCGATATTATTAAAATTACATGTTTTCACAATATGCCACGAACTATTTCAAAGTGTTTTTTTTAACTTATTTAAGGCAATTTTTGTAGCATAACTATCTAAATCACCCTTTGTAGCTACCTGAACTCCATTTTCATAAATACTTTTCGCATCTATCCTTCACTTTGTTCCATCTATCTTTATAGTAGCTTTACTTTGATCTATTTCCCCATTTGGTGTGACAAATAATTGTTTCACAAATTGTACCGGACTCCATATTTGTGTGCTATATGCACTTAATGTTCATACCACACCAGCTACCAATACTCAACCAATTACCATTCACATAACTTTGTTTTTCATTTTTGTTTTATTTAATAATTTAAATAAATGTGCTCTTTAATTATAGAATTTTAATTCAATTTGTCAAATATTTTATAACATCTTTCAGATAAATTTAATTCTACACCTTTTGTTCCACTAGGCTCTAAATTTAGTCAATTATGAGATAATCCAATTTGTCATGGACCATACCAGATACTATCTGTATATTTATTATCTGAACAACCATTTGTCCATCATTTTACTGTCATAACTTTATAAGATGTTGCACCTGGAACAGATAAATTACTATCTGTTGGAGATATTCTAATTCATCTTACAGATCAACCATTTAATCATAATACAATTCCAAGATTATTAGAATCTATTACTGGAACTGTATTAGTAACAGCTATATCCACTTCATTTGCTACAAATGGTAACAAGTCATTATCTGCTGTATTATAACTAGAATAATTCCTAACTATATCAATTGATTTTAGTGTATTAGTTTTTTTATTTATTCATAATACTACAGCTCAAGCTTTATATTTTGCTAAAGTTCATTCATAAAATATTGCTTTTGAAATAGTAGCTGAATATAATTGTAACTTATAAATATCATTTATTGTTAATTGTTTTCAAG
>JALUWO010000234.1 GCA_027019405.1 Candidatus Altimarinota bacterium
AGTATATAATCAAAAAGATTCTCTCAGATGCTTACAGTAAGGTAGTTCTTTGAATATATTACTCAAAATAGCAACAAAAATACATTTAAATTTATTATTTTTTTGGCTCAATTCAATAAACGAAGTACTTTTCTATCTATAGAGTAATTATTTTATTCTAAAACGAAGTATTATTCTACTCTAACGAAGTACTTTTCTACTCCAGTATATAATCAAAAAGATTCTCTCAGATGCTTACAGTAAGGTAGTTCTTTGAATATATTACTCAAAATAGCAACAAAAATACATTTAAATTTATTATTTTTTTGGCTCAATTCAATAAACGAAGTATTATTCTACTCTAACGAAGTACTTTTCTACTCCAGTATATAATCAAAAAGATTCTCTCAGATGCTTACAGTAAGGTAGTTCTTTGAATATATTACTCAAAATAGCAACAAAAATACATTTAAATTTATTATTTTTTTGGCTCAATTCAATAAACGAAGTATTATTCTACTAATAAGCTATTTATTTTGTAGAATCGAAGTACTTTTCTGCGCTAAAGTATCTATTTTAAAAAATATTTACTTTCTTATCATTTTTAAATAATATTGTTAAATATATATTGTTAAATTATGCTCTTTCAGTAGACAAATTCGATAATATAGTGTTAGAAACGAAGTACTTTTCTACTTTAATTGAATAATAATTTATATAGACGAAGTACTTTTCTACTCTTTACGAAGTACTTTTCTACTTAGACGAAGTATTATTCTACTTATTACGAAGTATTATTCTACTTATTACGAAGTACTTTACTACCTTTCTGTAGATAATATAGATATATATATAGAAAATATATAGAGCTATATCTTTTATATATAGCTCTATTAATCAAAAGCAGGAAGAGCTCCTGTTTTATTAGTGATTGGAAGATTAATATAAATATCTTCTGTGCCTTTATAATAAAAAATTTCTTTTTTTGAATCATATACAATATCAAATTTTGCAAATAATTCTACATTCTCTCTTAATGTTTTTTTTGCAGTTTGCAATGTTCTTATACTTGCAGGTAGTGGGAATCCAACTGTGGTTAATATATTTTCTAATGTCATATTTAAAGCTTTATGAGTAAAAAAGAATCTAATAATAGATTTTATAAGTGGAGATTCTACGGATATCAAATCTGGAATCTTACTAGAATAATTAACACTAAGACCTTTTTCATAAAATTCTACATAATTAGAATCTAAAATTATTCCATACATATTTTCCTTTACTGAAAATGCTTTCTTTAAAATTACTCTAAAGTCAATTTCATTACCAATATTATCTTTATATTGGATACGACAATCAGCTATTTCATCAAGTTTTTGTCTTAACCATTTTAAATTTTTTACATTTTTATCAGAAGATTCATTATTATGATAATATTTGGAAATCTCAGATTGAGAGAAATATAAAGCAATAGTTCCATCATCTAAACGTTTAACTTTTTTATTATATGTAAATATTAAATCCATTATATCTTTATGAGTTTGAGTTAATAATCTGTTTCGTATTTCAACCTGCCCCCATTTTGTTTTAATTAAACGAATATTATTATTTTTTTTAAATTCTTTGGCAGCAGATGATTGAGGAGGAAGTTGCTTAACAGGTGCATATATTGGAACTCTTAGTTCTTCAACACTACTTGTAGAGTATTTTATTTTTGTTTCGACTGATTCAAATAAACTTTTTTGAGTAGGATGTTTAGATCTAGACATTTTATATCCTTAATTTAATATATTTTCAATTTGTTTAATATATGAATATACTTTTTCTTTTGTTTGAGCATCTAAACCTTTGGTATTTACTTTTATACTATTATTACCTTTTATTACTCTTTTGACGACGACATCTTTTTTATTTAGTGAATTTTTTATTTCTTCTAATGCTTCAAAACGAGACAAAAATTTTATTTTTTCAAATATTTGCAATTGTTCTTGAGTAGGAACTTTGTTTAATGCTGCTAAAACCGTAACATCTTTATATTTATTTTTTGAAATATTATCAAGTAAAATATCGTCTAATTTTAATATTGCCAATAGTTTAGAAATTCTACTTTGAGATATTCCGAGTAGCTTTGCTAAATCTTCCTGAGTTTTAGATACTCCCATTTTTATTACTTTATTTAATGCCATTGCTGTCTCAATGGGTTCCATATCTTTTCTTTGTAAATTTTCTACTATTGGTGATATAACTAAATTATTATTTTCTATCGAATTTAGTATATTTGCTTCAATTGTTTCTTTTCCTAAATATTCATAAGCTGCTGCACGTCTATGCCCAAAGACAATAGTAAATGAATTATCATGATTATTTAAAACAGTAATTGGTTGAAGTAGCCCATTTTGTTGTATGGAATTTGCTAGTTCTTGAATATGATCTTTATTCATTTGTATTCGAGGTTGATAAGGATTAGTTTTTAAATTTTCAAGCTTTACAACTGTTTTTTGTATTGGTTCTTTTTGAAATGCATCTGTTAAACTTGCATCTTCAAAAACTTCACTAGCAAGATTAAAATCAACTTTTTTTTTCTTAGCCATTTTTTATTTCCTTTTTTTCTGTGCTTTTTTTAAATTCAATATATTTGATATCTCAACTATTAAATTTTTTATTTCTTTAGATGAGTCTGATTTATTATCAAATTCACAAACACTAAATCCATGAGACAGCGAAATATTAAAATCTGATCTCCTCCTTAATACACTTGACATTAAAGAAAATTGTTTAGGGGATTTATTAATAAAATTTTGGATATCAGTAAAATTTTGTTGCGAATGATGTATTTTATTGAGCACAACATGAGTCTTGATTTCTTTTCCTACTTTTTTAGAAACATCTTTGATTATTTTTTTATATTTTTCTAAACCAATAACTTCTAAGAACTCTGTAGAAACGGGTGTTAATATTAAATCTGCAGCATACATAGCTACTCTATTCATACCACTATCAAAGCCTCCTGTATCAATTACTGTTATTGTTTTATCGTTATCTTCGTTCAAAAATTCAATGAAATTTTTTTTATCATCAAAGCTGACAATATTTAATTGTTTTTGTCCAAATTTGCCACGGATTATATTACATGCGGTAATTGTTTGTTGTACGTCTAAATCAACTACATTTACATTAAATTTTTTATTCAATTCAACGGCTAGATTGTAAGCAAGAGTACTTTTTCCTACGCCGCCTTTTTGATGAGAAAGTGCAATAATCATTTAATACCTTTTTTAAATTATTCCATGAACATAATTTAAATATGTTCATGAACATATTGTTCTAAGTATAATCTATTTCGAATAAATATGCAAATTATTCCATGAACATAATCTTATTTGTTACATATAAAATAATTATTGCGATATAATAACCTAATTTAAAAGTAGAGGTAGTAAATGCAAGACCAAACATACGACACAAATATAGAAGCAACAATAATTTCAAGCATCATATATAATCCTGCATTACTAGAACAGTATAACTCCAAAATTTCAAAAAAATTATTTTATCTTCCTTTACATATAAAAATTATAGAAACAATATTAAAATTAAATCAGTTGGAAAAGATAATAGATGAAGAAATTATAAGAAATAAGATTGGTCGTGAATATGAAAATGACCTTATTTATATCTTGACAAAAAATCCCATCAATAGACTTGATGATTATATAGATATCTTGCAGGATTATAGCATTAAAAGAGAAATGCAAACTCTGGCATATGATATTACAAAAAATCTTCAGTCAAATATTACGGGGATTGAATTACAAGCAAAAATAAATAACCTTACAGAAAAAATAAACTCTACAAGTAATATAGAACTTCTTGATATTCAGAACATTAATGAGATTGAAGATAAAGAAGTAGAATTCATTTGTAAAGAGTGGCTCCCCTTCCCTATCAGAACAGTATCATTAATAACTGCTCCTGGTGGAACTGGTAAAAGTATGTTTGTACAGCAACTAGCAATTAGAGCAATACAAGAGGGAATTATAAAAAAAGCTTTTCTTTGGTTAAGCGAAGATCCTAAAGAAATAAGTAAAAATAGATTTAAAAAAATATTTGATAGTGTTTTAAAACTTACAGATGAATCTATAAAGTCTAAAATAGATATTAGTGATTCACCAACAATTCAATTTCTTTATGATGACCAAAGGAGGGTAGAGATTTCTCCTCTATTTTCTCACTTTAAGGTTAAGCTACAAGATTATGATTTAATAATATTAGATCCATTAATTGCTTTTTATGGAACTGATGAAAATAATAATTCAAGTGCGAGAAGATTTATGCAGCTGTTTACAAATTGGGCGAATAAAGAGAATAAGACAATTATATTTATACACCACAGTACAAAAAATACAACACAAAGTAGGGGAGCATCCGCATTTGTAGATGCTGTAAGAACAGTGTATGAACTGGATAAAATAAAAAATAAAGATGGCGAAGTGCAAGAAAGCAATAAACGTGTTGTAAAGCTTACAAAAGATAATTATGGAATTAGCAATATTCTTGGCAGTTTCAGTGTTCAAAGAGAACTTTTTCCAATAAAAATAAAATATGAAGAAGTATCTTATAAGATGGATACTGCTACATTTGGTATGCACAACGATTTTTAAAACGACAATTGTATGTTTAAAAAATTAATTATAAAACTGCGCTCATTTTTTAAATCAAGAAGATGGGGAGAAAATCCATAATACTATGGTAATACATCAAATCACTCTGCATTCACAACCATGCATATAATTGTAGTTTTTACAATGCCTATACACATAAAAAGTTTCCTTTGGATATTACTGTTTTTGAATTAAAAAGAATCTTTTAATATTATATTGCATTTACATGCTAAATTATTGGTTAGATACTCAATAAGAATGAAATCTTTTCAAATAATCTTTTAAAATATCTCCATGATCAAATACCAGTTTTTTTAATTCTAGCTCTTTCAATTTTACTACCATAGCTTCTTTCGCGTCATCTGCTCCTTTAGGTACACCATAAGCACGACAAACATAAACAATGCTCACGGTATGAAAGCGTTTATCTCTTTTTGGATCAGAGTAGATACCAAGTAGCTCTTTGATCTCTATATCAAGAGATATTTCCTCTTTCATCTCACGAATACAGGCATCTTCCACCTTTTCTTCAATTTCCACAAACCCTCCTGGAAGTGCCAGACCTAGAGGAGGGTACTTTCTCTTTATTAAAACAATGCCTTGGAACTCATTGGAGCTGTTATATATCTCAACTATACCATCGGTTGCCAGATAGGGAGTTTTTGGTGTGAACGTCATGTATGGGCCTTTTATTGATAGTTTTAGAGTTGTCTTGTTGTTTTATCATGGAATCTATACCACTTGCAGCGTTTTTTGGATTTTATAGCATAAATATTATAGGTAAATTTTCTACTGCACTCTTGACATTGGAATGTAGCTCTATTTTTTGCTTTATTGTAATGAACAAATAGAAAGTTCCCTACCTGGTCACCCTCTTTGTAGAGATTTTTTTCATTTTTATTATATTTGGCTTCAGCAAGTTTGGCATCTTCTTTTTGTTTGGTAAGCCATGGTGGTTCAACATCTTCTTCAAATTCGTAATCTGTCATACTATTGTACTCTAAAGGGAAGTTTTGAGAGAATAATCTCTTTTTGATCAACGTACTGCCTGCAATCTTTACCACCAAGTTTTTGACAAGTTTGCTGCCAAAGCTTGGAGTGTCCATCATTTTCATTGGAGTTTTTATGCAGATAAAAGAGTAATGCATGCGAATATTCATGCGGGATAACACTATCAATAATATAATTCATCGATTCTTTCATAACTTTTTTATTTAAAAAAATAGTGATATGTCCATTCTCATAAGAGGTAAGTCCGTAGAGTCTGCCAGGAATCTTATCTGTAATGATGATAGGAAATTTTATTCTAAAACCAAAGTTTTTTTGCATATGCGCAAGAACATCTTGCTCTTTATTTGCAATACGTTGAAGATACTCTTTTGGAAGGGGATTATGTTTAAAAGAGTATGACCTGTAATAATTTAGACCAAGAAAGACCCCTGCTATAATAATAACTGCAAGAAAAAAGAGTTCCAGCTTTTTTGAAAACATCAGTTATAGTCCAAGCTCATTCATACATGCAACACAATATTTAGATTCCGGTATGAGTTTTAAGCGCTCTATATTAATATCTTCTTCGCACTCTTGACATACTCCATACTCTTTATTGTTTATAGTTAAATAGGGTGCTTTGAGTCTGTTCAATCTCTGTTTGGCAACTTCATATCTTTGGATATTGATGTTTTGGTCCTGTTTGAGCATTTTATGATCGATACTGTCGAGTGAGCAGTCTTTTTTTATTGGTTGCAGTGATGTTTGAATATTTGCAATTTCATCTGTAAGTGCTGCTATTTCTGTTTGAATTATATTTTTAAGTTCTTGTTTTTGTTGTTGTGTCATTATATTATTTCCCATATTGAGGAGTGTATTATACAACGGATTTGCATAAAAGGGTAGGGTGTAATAATACTTCGTTTTTAACTGCTTTGTAAAATATTTGCAATGAGGTATAATTATAAATATATAAATAAACACCTTTGACTAAAATAGTAAGATGAGTAAAAATCAGATGCAAGAGAAGCAAAAACATTCCCTTATAAAAACATATGCAACAGCAATGTTTATATTAGCACTCTTAGATGAGTGGAGCAGGGCAGAGCGTATCGGTGCGAGTGCAAAGATATATAACCGCCTTGTTCAAAAACACAATAATTTTCACAAACAGATAAATGAAGTAAAATACAATAAGAAGAAAAACTATTCCAAAAAATGCTCTTTATTCGTAAAGGCGAGTGCCTATGCAGTTGTTGTGTGGGATAGAGTGATGCAAGAGACAAAGGGAAGCACGATCTCTGCAAACACTGTTATTCATAACCTCTACAGATTAGACGCTGATAATTTTACAAAAATATATGGACTTGACGAAGATATTTTTAAAAAGCTAAACTCTAAATCATGCGGCGTGACGCTTGCAAGCTGCAGAGTGGCAAGAATATTACATGAAGAATTGCAAGAACAGATTTTAAAAGAAGAGGCTGATGTGAAAAATATCTATGAGCAGTAACATCTTTTATAAATTGACATGGAAGCGTTAAATTAAAAACAACAGGAGAAAATTATGGAAGATTTACGAGAAAACGAATACGGATACGAGTTGCCAGAAGCAGTAATAGAGCATATTGAAGAGTGTGAAGAAGATAATGATGAAGAGCGATTAGAGACACTTGATATGATTTTAGATCTGTGTGATCATACAGATCTAAAAATGTTAAGTGACTATAGTGCCATCGAGGATATGCTGAGTGACTATATCAATCTGCAAAACGACACCGGTGCCCTTTTAGAATTTATACTTGAGCGCAAGCAAAAAGAGTGTGGTGTTCTTTAAAAGTAGAGCAGGGTAGAACTAAAGAGGAAGTAATATTAGAGACCTCTAAAATAACTTCCACATTTTTCACAAAATGAAAAGTCTACATCTTTAAATTTCCCATGTTGAGGATACTTTTACAATATTTTCCAAAAAGAGCAGGGGTGGGTGTTAAAGTACTTCGTTTTTCTCAATATGGTAAAATCTC
This sequence comes from Candidatus Altimarinota bacterium, assembly GCA_027019405.1. GTDB lineage: Bacteria > Patescibacteriota > Gracilibacteria > BD1-5 > UBA6164 > JALUWO01. The sequence continues at coordinate 7,655 of JALUWO010000234.1, forward strand.
TTAACTAAATCGAGGCAGTATCATGGATTTATATCAAACCAGCTTAGAAAACCTACAGGCATTAACGCTTAACATAAAAGATGAGTTTTTCACTTATGAACTTAAAGACATTCCACTCTTAGAGGGAATAAATACTCTTTTAAACACTATTGACGCAAAAGGATTAAAACTCACTCAAAAAGGATTCTTACCCACAAAAGTGGTAAAGAGTGTTGTAGAGGTTGCAAGCACTACAGCAGATGAGAGATTTTTAAAGTATCAGACGAGGTTTTATGAAGAGGAGCATTTCAGTGCATCTTTGGTGCGTACAGTTACCGAGGTATTAAAGCTTGTCAGAGTTCAAAAAGGAAAACTCTTCCTCACAAAAAAAAGGGAGCCAATTTTTAACACTTGATAGACATCAGCGCTATATTGTGCTTCTCAATATTATGCTTGGTATTAATCTTGGATATTTTGATGGTCATCAAGAAGCTACTTGTGTGCATAACAGCTCTTTGATTATGCTGCAGCTTTTACGGGACAAAAACCGTGACTTTAGAAGTGTAGATGTTTACACCGCTATACTGCTTGAGAGTTATCCGGCACTTGATGATGATATAGAGCGGTTGGAGTTTT
>JALUWO010000235.1 GCA_027019405.1 Candidatus Altimarinota bacterium
ATGAAAAAATTGATAAGTTTATTACTATTGTTAGTGTTATCGTTTTCTTTTGCAGATGCAAGTAAGATTTTATTGTTAGATAAAATATCTTCAACTAAGTTGGTATTTGATCGATCCAATTCTCCCATTATAAATAATAATAATAGTCACTTTTTTATAGCATTCGATCCTATAGAATATAAAAGCAATGTTTATGACTATCAATTTAAAAAAAACAAGAGATTGTCTAAAAATTTACAACATTACATTAAGGGTAATTATAATATTATAGGTATAAATAAAAATTTATTAATTTTATTAAATACGAAATCAAATTTAAAGATTCCAGGTAAATATGGGATGATGGAAGCTATAGATAGATTTAAAATAAAAGTTGTTAATTTAGTAAAAAATAAAGTGATTTTTACAAAAACAATTCGTATTCCTGATGGAATAAAATCATATATAGACGATAGTGATTATTATTCTGTTAAAAATAAAAATTATCTTTTGTTATACTCAGGAACAACATCAAAACCTAACAAACTATCTCTTTATTATCTCTTTTTTACCAATAAAGGCTCATATAAAATAAAAAAAGTAGCAGAAAAAACTGGAGAAGGATATAAAAATACTAGTTTTATAAATGCTAAATTTGGAGTTCCAGGTGATAATAGTATATATTTTGATCATTATAAGTATGACATAAATACAAATAAACTTTTAAAATTACATAATTTTAAATATAATATAAAAGAAGGATTTGTTACACCATTATCAAAAGATATTTTATTGTATAATGATGGAGATATGACAAAAGGTGATAAGTACAAGTTAGGTGCTTATAATCAGATTACTCAATCTAATTTTACTTTTTTTGTTAGTTCAACTGATATAAACAATAAGGCTGATTATTCTGAGGGGAGAGGAGATGGAAATGGCGATATTTTTATTAAATATATGCATTTTCCATGCGATAATTGTAATCCAATTAATAAAGTTTATATGTTAGATGCAAAAAATAAAGTTTTAATGGGAGATGGATTTTTACAACAAACTTCAATGAATTTCGCTCCACAATTTTTACAAAAGCATTTAGAAATAAAAAGAGGAGTTTATTCATACATTGTAGGTAATGGTAAGATGCATAAGCTTTATCATTATCTATTAGTTGATACTAAAAGGTTAAGAGATTACAAATATATAAAACCAAGTATGTTGAGAAATTTCCACAGGATTGCACCTTCTTTAAAGTTAAAAAATCCTAAGATTATATTGACAAGCAATAATGTTTTTATTGATAAAAGTTTTTATGACAAATATGGGGTGATAGAAAGTTTTAAAATTCCTTATATGATTAAAGACGATAATAAACTTTATGTATTAATGCATGGTTCCTTGTTCAACTCACAATCTGATATTATATACACCAATTTCAGGTTCCCAATAAAATTAAAATTGAAAAATACAATTTTAAAAACAGATAATTTTTACCCTAAAGATAAACTTTATAAGATTAATACTGATTACGATGAGCCAGGCTTTACAAGAGTAGTTGTATTTGATTTACCAAAAGGGTTTAAACTTAAAAAAGGTGATATTATCTCAGTTGGGGAAGCATTACATCCAAAAGGTGGAGCTATACAAGTATTAAATTTTAAAATTGGAAAGATGTTTTAATCAATCCAATTTTAATTTTCTTGACCTTTGGGTCAGGGTGGTAAATTTTAAATTATTACTTGAAAATAGTTAAATTTTATTAGAGAAGAAATATGAAAAAGTTAATTTTATTATTTAGTTTAGTTGCATTATTGTTTGCCAATAATGCTCAAAAATATTTAAACAAAGGTATTAATGCTTATAAAAATGAGAAGTTTTTAGATGCAAGAAAAT
>JALUWO010000236.1 GCA_027019405.1 Candidatus Altimarinota bacterium
AAAATAACAATGCCAAGAAAAGAAACAATAAATGAAAATAAACTAGACTTAAAAGAAATCTTTAACTACATTATTAAGAGAAATAAAGAATTAGAGTGATTTGATTGAACTTATTATATTTCAAGAACATTATTATACAGATGACTTCCAAAAGAATTAGGCTGATGAAGTTTTGTGAATGCAACAAGAATATTTGACAGACTTGCAAAAGAATGATATATTGAAAATCCTGATAGTGATTTAGGAAGATATAAGTTAAAGAATATTGAAAAGTTTTTAGAAGATATTAAATAAAATTAAAATGAAAGTATTATCTTTATTTGATGGAATGAGTGTAGGTTACCAAGCATTAAAAAATATATGATGTAAGATAGATAAATATTATGCTAGTGAAATAGATAAATATGCTATACAAATAGCTAAAAAAAATCATCCTGATATTATACATATTTGAGATGTATCCAAAATTAAATGAGAAAACTATAAAAATGTAGATATAATTATTGGTTGAAGTCCTTGTCAAAATTTATCATTTGCTTGAAAAAGAAAATGATTAGTTACTAAGGAAAATATTGAAATACTGTCATTATCTCAATATTTGGAGCTAAAGGAAGGATTATTTGAATTTCAATGACAATCATACTTATTTTGGGAATATATGAGATTATTAAATGAAATTAAACCAAAATATTTTTTTTTGGAAAATGTAAAAATGTCAAAAAAATGGAAAGGTGTATTTTCAGAAACTATTTGATTTCAACCTATGCTAATAAATTCATCTTTGTTTACTGCTCAGAATAGAGAGAGGTTATATTGGGTATGAGAGTTACAGGAAGATTGAACTTATAAACAAGTAAAAATACAACAACCAGAGGATAAATGAATATTATTTGAAACTATATATTCTAAATGGACAGAAAGTAATGTATCAGATAAATATATAGAATATGCTAAAACAGCTAAGTTTAAGAGTGATAGACCTGTTATATTACCAAAAGATAAGGCTAATACTTTATTAACTTGAAGCAAAAAACTTTATAAATATAATAATATATATAGAAAACTTACTCCAGAAGAAATGGAAATATTACAAGGACTACCTGTTTGATATACTGAATGAGTTTCGAATACTCAAAGAAGTAAAATGTTATGAAATTGATGGACACTTCCTGTTATAGAATATATTTTAGAAAATATTAAATAAAACAATGAAAATAATATATAAAATTAAAAATGAAGTTGGTTGATATTGTTTTAAAGGTACAAAGAAGGAATGTGAAGAGACTTTTGAAGAATACTCAAAAGAAAATTGGTTTAATCCTGAAAAATGGGAAATAGTAAAAGAGTGAACTGGATATGAAATACAAGAGAAACAAAGAAAGAAAGTTGAGGATTATAAAAGAAAACATTGAATAACTAAAATAAAACAAACTTGACAGGACATAGCTGATAAAGTACTTGAAAGATTAAAATATTTTAATATAAAACATAAAAGCTGATACAGACCAATTGCAATATCTTTTATATGACCACCTTCTTGAGTTTATGGTTTTTATAAAGTAAATTTAGAAAATTGAGAAAATATTCATATAGGTTGATTATAATTTAGACCAACTGTAGCTGATATTGATAATGAATTTTCTTGATATTTAAGATATAAATGAAAAAGAATAAAGTAATTTTTTTAATGGTGAAAAATTTTACTATTAATTTTTAACAATGCACTGAAAAATATATGTTTGTGGTGATACACATTGATTTGATTTATATAAAGATGATGCTAAAAAACTAGACCCTAATTATTGGACTGAAAGTCAAACTTTAACAAAAGATGATGTTCTAATTCAGTTAGGTGATTTTTGATAT
>JALUWO010000237.1 GCA_027019405.1 Candidatus Altimarinota bacterium
ATCCAATAAAGTTCATTAACACTGTAATTATATTGATATTGTAGTAACGAATTCAAAAAAATAGGAGATTGTGAAGTGATTTTAAATATTTTTTTATTCATATGAGCAGTATCTATAAAATTCACATAATTATCAAATTTGTAATATTTTAAAAAAAAATCAATATCTTCAGTGTTTAAAATATCAAAAATATTATTAATGTTAATGTAATATTTATTCGATAAATATGTTGTGTGTAGTAATAGCATATAATCTTCAAATTCTTCAATTTCAAAAATAGAATAAATATTACTTTGAACTGATGAATTTTTAAATTCAATATGTTTAATTTCCTTCTCTTTATATGCTAAGGAATAGTTTTTTAATTTTAGAATTTCTATTATGCCTGCTTTTACATGCTTGTTTCGCATAGCCATCTCAAAAGAAATACAAGATGTTAATTCATATTTTTTGAAATCATCTATATCTGTATATCGTTGGTCACTTCTCTCAATATCAATCATTTATAATATAATCCTTCAATTACTTCTTTGCCACTGTCTGGTGCTAGTTTTGCATATCTGAGTGTCATTTTTATATCTTTATGGTTCATGAGTTTTTGTATAGTAAGAATTGGGACACCTTTTATAGCAAGATGGCTTGCAAATGTATGTCTTAGTGTATGTATAACTACACGATGCTTACTGTCCTTTATATCTAATCCATCATTGAAAAGTGTATCAAGGATTATCTTCATTTTACTTTTAATATAAAAATCTTTACAATTAATAACTAAATCATTAGGCTTTAAATGTTTTATATGTTCTGATAGATACTCTTTTAATTCATTATTGAAGTAACCAGTATATGTATCTACATTTTTATGGTCGGTTAATATTACACTATTATTATCTAAATTTATATCTTTTTTATGAATTGATAAAATGGTATTTAATCTTCCTCCTGTGTTAAGAGAGAGCAGTGTAAATAAATATAGATTATTATTACATTTAACAGTTTCTAAAAGCTGTTGTATTTCATCTAAAGTCAAATACCTTTCTCTTTTATTATCTACTTTAATATTGTCAATATGTTGAGCAGGATTTGGATTTTTAAAAACACCTTTTTTTGTTGCATCTCTGATTATTGTACTAACCATAAATATAATTTGATTTACATAATTATCTGCTAGTTTTCCCATTTTTGCAAATTTTATTTTTTCTATATCACTCATGTTAAGTAAATCTATATCAATATGACCGATAAAATATTTAATATGATTAATGTACCTTTTTCGTTCTTTTTCAGTATCTTTTCGAGTATGAATACGTGAATCAAAATATTCTTTTGCAATATCATCGAAAGTAATCACTTTCTTTTTCATTTTCTTAAGTATTGATGGAGGTAATTCACCATTTTTTATGATATTAATAGCTTCATTTCTTTTAGTATTACAGTAATCTTCTCGGATACCTTCCGAAAATAAACCTATTTTTTGCCATATTTTCTTACCATTTAAGTCTTTATATGTAATATAATAACTTTTGTCACCATTTTTTAGTTCTTGATAATATATACCATTATATTTTTTTGATTTTTTTCTACCCATTTTTTCTACCCTATATCTACCCTTATTTGATATATAAGGGTAATTATTGTATAATTATAGAAGTATAATAACATAAATTATATAGCTTGTTCAAGTCCTTATATAGGTTATTGAGAGATATTGAACAATATTTAAGAATAAATATAAAGGTATGATTATGGAGTGCGAATTTCCAACTGTCAGTTCCAATAAAGATGAAATTAAATCGATTTTTAAGACTGTTAAAACAATTGCAGTTGTTGGACTATCCCCAAACAATACAAAAGATAGCCACAAGG
>JALUWO010000238.1 GCA_027019405.1 Candidatus Altimarinota bacterium
AATAGAACTATTGAAGCACTAACTTCTAAGTTTAACATTGATGTACCTTGTTATTAAATTTTTAACCAATCTATATCGCCAAACTATTTTCTGAATAGAATTTGTTTTTTTACCAGTATAATTATCACCATGCAATCGATAGCTAAATATCTTTTTATTGACAAATTGTACATCACCAAACAGATAAGCACAAGAACCAATCCACATATCATGCATAGGTATATCTGTAGGGAATGGTAATACTATCTCTTTTAATTCTCTGGTAAAAGCTATGTTACATCCAATAAAACTATTTTTTTTTATATTTTGTAATAATCCATATCGTGTATCAATATATTTAAATAAATTATGCTCTATAACATTATCATCCATATCAATACAAGTACCATTATACATTTTTAAACTAATAGTGCTCTTATCCATACTTTCCATAATAATATCTATTTTATTTGAATACCAAATGTCATCTTGATCTGATAATACAATGATATCACCATTTGCTTGTTTAATAGCATTCTCAAAATTAAAAATTGGGGATTTAAATCTTTGATTTTTATAGAGCTTAATTCTTTTATCATTCAGTGAAGTTATGATTTCAATAGTACTGTCTGTAGAACTATCATCAGATATTATCAATTCATCATTATCATTTATCTGATTAAGTATTGAAATCAGCTGTTTTTTTATATATTTTTCTCCATTATAAGTAGCCATACAAATGGAAATTTTCAAATTGATGCTCCTTTTAAAAAATAGTTATAAAAAACTGATATAAATTTCAAACTCTTATATTTTATTATTAACCTTATCAACCTTCTTAATGGTGACCAATAAATAGGTTTAGATAAGGATCTTCCCAGTTCAGATGCTCCATTGCAGTAAAATTTAAAACGGTGTAATTCCCTAAGAAACTCTTTTCCATCATCACCCGAAATACTGTGCTTAATATATATATTAACAAGAATAATTTCTAAATTTATTTTTTTATATTTTTCTATAAAATATATATCACTAAAGTCAAGTTTAATTTTTTCATTAAATCCACCAATTTTGTCAAAAAGCGGGAGTGGTATCATCAGTCCACTATTAATCACAGATTTATTTTCAAGATTGTATTTTTCTGTAAATATAAAATCTTTAAATACTTGTATTTTTCCTACAAAATTATTCATATGTGCAGGAGAATAAATTTTATTCATTGTAGCATCACAGATAACAGGAGCATATAAATATTTATCTTTATATTTTGAATACTCTAATAAATATTTTTCTATATAACTATATCTAAACTCAGTGTCTTGGTCTAATACTAATATTAGATCTTTTTTAAGTTCTTTAGCTTTTATTGCACCTCTGTTGTAAGCTCTACTTACACCAGCATTATTACTATTGTGTTCATAATATATATTAACACCTTTTATCTTTGGTATATTCTGAGCATTAGGAGAATTATCATAAATAAATAAGTCAAATTTGATATTTGATATATTGGCTATATCTTTAAGAAGTGATAACTCAGATATATTCTTTTTAAAGAGAACAATTGCTATAAGTATCTCATTCATTTATAGTTCCTATATCTTGTGAACAAATTGTTATATTCTAATATTTTCATACTTGTACTTCTTTTTTCTTAGTATTTAGTAGGATTACTTTGATCATATATGAGATATAGTATATAATGAAAATTTGGATAAAAAATTTAAATAAAACAATAGGGTAGATGAATGAGACAAACCCCCCAGTTAGTTGCCAATGCATCATGACATAAATATATGTTGCTAATGCTATAGGAGTCTTTGCTGACTTCATGATTAGTAAATGTATCGACTGTATAAAAAATCCAACCCATAATGGAGATAAAATAACACCCCAAATACCAAAAAGAGCCCATGCCTCCGCAGTAAAGAACCCTACTATATATCCAGCCGTTCCATTTGCTATACTTTGGGGAGAAAATATTTCAAACATGATTCTGCCCGAAGAGACGGTGGGTTCACCTAATATACCGGCAAATAATCTAGATACTCCCGACCAACCTATAAAACCATGTTGCAGAGGAAAATATTGTTGTGCTAAAAATATTACAGATGATTGTGCAACAAATATCCTAGCCATCACCTGGCTTATGAGTAGTGCGATACTACTATCTCCCCCCAACATTGAAGCAAACACCATCATCAATAAAATCAAGATAATAAATACATAAAACAATAATTTAAAAAAACTTACCGTCGTTTTTCCAATAAAGCCCCGAAGAATTATAAAGGAAAATCCATAAAGCACGACGGGTGCCTTTTCAAGATCATAGGTTAAAATTAAAATGGATAAAAGTACTAAATAATAAAATAAAAATTTATAATGGTATAATTTTGTCTTTCTATAAGTAATATAGGCAATATATGAAAGTAATGGAGGTAATGGAAGGGCTATCATGTCACGTATAGCAACTATACCATGGAATCCAAGTTTGACTGTACCCCTTAACTGTCGAAGCTCTAGTCCAGTTTCCCCACTCAACATCTTAAACAATGGAAAACTGTGTATAGTGAAAAATACATATACTACAGCCAAAGTAGCAATAATTGTAAAAAAAAGTAATGTTAAAAATAGAATTTTTTCATCTTGATCTATATTAAATATAGGCCTAATTTTTTTCATTTGGTACTCTCTAGTAAAAGGAGAGGCATTAATTTTACCAATAAATAAAATATTTGCCATTATCATCCCAATAGGTAGAACTACAACTGCATACATAACTGTATACCATCCTAGTAGTCTAGATTCATCTGAAACAGTTCCGGTGATAGCAAAAAAATAAACACCAAATTTAGTATCTAAATGTGTCACTACTGCGACAACACCGATATATGTTAGTACTATAATATGAAAATAAAATAGATATCCCACCATGGATAATCTCTTTAAGGAAAAAGAACCTATCGAAAATTTGAAAAGTATAATAGAGATAAATAGAACTATTAATGACATGAAAACTTCTATCAATGCTTCATTCCTTCATTAATGTATGTTATTATGAATTTTTTTTAAAAAATTCACTCTTTGTACTTCTAATTTTTCAGTACTTATATGATTAATTTCATTATGTTGTACTATAATTCTAGCTTGATGCTCAATAAAATGTATCAGTTTATCATAGTCTATATCTTTTCCCAGATCTAAAGTATATATCCACGAGGGTTGTGCTTTATCAATAAAAGCACTATCTTTATAGCCCAATATAATAGGGTATCCATAAGCCAAGTACTCCCTAACTTTTAAAGGGCAAGCCTCATTCATTTTATTTCTATATAATGCTAAAGACCCAATACATATGTGACAACTATCAAGAATTTTCATGTAGGCATCTTTTTGTAAATATCCATGCCAAAATAAGTTATTTGTATTGTTACCTTCCATGCCTATTATATGAAAATCATATGTAGGTAAGTTTTTTGCCATAATTTCTATAATATCTACACCATGCCATAATGTCCCAGGAGAACCAATGAAAAAAAGTCCTATTCTATCTATTTTTGGACTAACTTCTTTCAAGGTTTGAAATTCATTTAAATTTATACCATTTGGAATAAAGGTAGTTGGTTTGTTATATTTTACATTACTAGGATGGTAGGCTATCTCTTTAGTAACAGCTATGATACCATCAACTTTACTTAACACATTGCCTCTTAATAATCTATAACCCAAATACCTTATAAGTGATTTTAGAGTTTTTTCATTTTTAAACATTGCCCAAAACTCACCTAAATCATATGTATTTAGCTCAGTAATTGTTTTATATCTGCTTAATATATTAGATAAAGTACGGTTCCAGGTAGTGTATCTGAAGTAGACCATATCAGGAGCAAAATTCTCTATATCTGCGAGCAACTCCTTTTGTATCTTAAATCTATATTTAAATCCTGTTTCTGTGCTATATTGCTTGGCTTTTAAGATAGAGTTACCGTCCTTAGGTTTATGAATCATAGCGTAAACATTTACTTTGTGTCCTAAGCTTTTCCATACTTCTGTTTGTCCAAATATTTTTTTAATGATACCATCGTTTAATGTTATATCATGATTTATAATATAAGCTATTTTCATTTCATAAACTCTCGAATAATTTTAGTACTAGCATTACCACCACCATAAAGATCAATACCTAAACCTCTAAACTCTTGTTTATTTTTATATGCATCTAAAATTTTATTTTTATCCGCTCCGACTAAAGTATTATAATTGTTTTCTACTAACTCTATCCACTCTGTCTCATCTCTTAATGTTATACACTGTTTTTCAAAGAAATAAGCCTCTTTTTGCAGACCACCACTATCTGTCATAACCAACGAACAATTGCTAATCAACCAAACCATCTCTAAATATCCTATTGGATCAATTAGAGTCAAATTCTCAATTTTCAATTCTAAATTTTCAATTATCTTTTTAGTTCTAGGATGAAGTGGTAATATTATCTGCTTCTCTTGAGCTATCTCATCTAATGCTTCAAATATATCTCTAAGTCTTTTATCATCATCTGTATTTTCAGCTCTATGAATGGTACAAAGGATAAAATCATCTTTTATCTCACAAGTTGGTTTTACAGCTAAGTCTTTATAAAACATAGTACCATCTTGCATAACATCGCCACTTTTAACGATTTTGCAATCAAGTTTATCATACCCTTCATCTTTAAGGTTTTGTATTGCGGTATCTGTTGGACAAAAAAGTATATTACTCACTCTATCGGTAAGTATTCTATTAACCTCTTCTGGCATATTCATATTAAAACTTCTAAGTCCTGCTTCTATATGTGCTAGTTTTATATGCAATTTACTAGCAACTATAGCTCCTGCAAGAGTTGAGTTCGTATCTCCATAGACCATCATCCAATCAGGTTTTTCTTTGAGACAAACTTCTTCTATCTTTTCTATCATCTGCCCTGTCATAGCACCATGAGACTTTCCACCAATACCTAAAAAATAATCAGGTTTAGGTATCTTCATCTCATCAAAAAATATGTCAGACATATTTGCATCATAGTGTTGCCCTGTATGAACTATAATTTCATTAATTTCATTATATTTAGCTATTTCACGGCTGACACTTCCAGCTTTTATAAACTGTGGTCTTGCGCCAAGTATAGTTAATATTTTCATCATTTTAAAACCTTTTCATATATATTTTGATATTGTTTCCACATATTTGTATTAAAACTACTATTATACCAAAGAAATACAAATTCACCATCATATTTTTTCACTTCTTTTATGAGTAATTTTATCTTATATTCCATATCATTTGGCTTTATATTTGCTTGATATGTTGCAAAGCTTCCTTCCATCACGATTAATGGCTTTTCTTTTAATTTAAGTTTTTCTCTTGTAAGTATATTAAATACACTATATTCATAACACACACCACATCTAAAACCTTCTTTATCTGCATAACTACAAGTACTATCCCAACTCATACCATTTTCTTCCCATATTTGCCAAGTATTAGGAACTTCAAATCTAAGATAATGTTCTCTACCAAAAGTAATGGCTGTATCTAAATTAGATTCTAATTCTTTTTTTTCTTTTTTAAACTGTTCCTTATTATTATAAGCATTATATGTTGGATGTATTCCTATATAATGTTCTCTTCTCTTTATTTTCATTATTAGTTTTTTGATAAAAAGATCATTACTCTTATACATATTATCAAATTTTGTAAGCCCTTTCCCCATAAAAAAGAAGTATGATTTAACTCCTATTTTCTCGTTTATATTCATCAGGTAGTCAAAAGTATCAAAAGGATCTTTTTTTAATTTTAAAATAGATTTAAGTTTAGAAGTTGCATTTAAGATAGCTAGCTTTATATTTTTTCTTTTTATTACATCGCCAATAATTTCTTTAATACCACTACTAAAATTAGGATATTTTAATATATAATCAACATCAATGAGTTAAAAAGAGTTGATACTCTCTTTTCTTGAACACTAGGCTACTATCAAGTTCTAAAAGCATACTCTTTAACTCTTCAACATACTCATTTACAATTGGTCTATCTAAAAAGTCTTGCTTGTAAGCCAAACTCTCCGTAGCAGAAAATCTATTATGAATATCTCTATTTTTATTTACATACTCTTCCCAACGGGTAAGCATAAAAAAACTAGCTGCAAATATATCTAACTCTTCTATTTTATTTGGTATGTTTTCTAGTTTTAGGTACTCTAAGTCTTTTGGATATTTATTAAAAAAAGTATCTTTTATAGTTAAGATTTTTTTATTTGGTAGAGTTAGCTCATAATTATTTGAACCAATATTTAAACTATACTCTAAACCTAAAAATTCGTTAAAAATAATGTCTAATATATATTCTCTTTCTTTTAAATTATTATCCGAAATTTTTATTTTTAACATTATTTTCTTAACCTATCTTATACTAGTTTGTTATTAACATATTCTACAATTGCATCGATTGTAGTAACTTGTGCCAAATCTTCATCAGGTATTTGCACATCAAACTTCTCTTCTATGAGTAAATATACATTAACCACATCAAGAGAATCTATTCCTTGCTCACTTAATGCTATATCATTTTTCATCTCATTTGCATCACCAAGTACTTCAGCTTCTGCTATTATTTCTTTTATGTTTTCTACTGTTGCTTTCATTTTCTTTTCCTTGTTTAAAATTAATTTTTTTCTAAAATAGTACTACCCCAAGATAGTCCAATACCATAGGCTGACAATAACAATCGTTTATGATTACTATTTAACTCTTTTTCCAATATTATTGGAACAGCAGATGAGATTGTGTTACCATACTCATACATATCAAATGGTACTTTTGATTCATCTACTTTTAATCTTTTTCTAATTGTATCTACTATATATTTACTCCCTTGATGTAAAATGTACTTATCTATATCGCTATCTTCTAAATTATTTTTTACTAATAATTTTTGAATATGTTTAGGTATTGTAGTTGCCGTAAAATTAAACACTGCTCTTCCATTCATATAAAGCTTGTCATCACACAGTATCTCTTTATAAGCTTTACCATTTGTTCCAAAGCTAAAATCTTTTGGTACATATAAAGGATTTTCACTTATATATGTAACACTAGCCCCATCTCCAAAAATCAAGTCGGTGTTTTTATCATCATGGTCTATTATTTCGCTATAAGGGTCAGATGTAAACAAAAGTCCATTTTTAAGCCCATTGCTTTTCATAAAAGAAAGAATGTTTGACAGCCCATAAATATAGCCACTACACCCTAAAGATATATCAAAACAAGCACACTCTTGAGATAATTCTAATTTTCCATGAACAATAGCAGAAGTATGCGGAATATTAAAATCAGGGTTTTGAGTAACTACAATACAACAATCTATAGTACCTTTATCAATATTCGTTTTTTTGACTAAGTTTTCAAAAGCTTTTACACATAAATCTGATGCTTTTTCATCATCTTCTTTTACACAGTGAAATTTAACACCAATTTTATTTTCTATAAAATCATCATCAAGTTCAAACTTCTCTTTTTTATCATAATTTGATACTTTTTTTTGAGGTAAGTAACTTGCTATATTTTTTATTCCTAACATTTGAATCCTTTATATTAAAGAAAAGTATAAATAACCTACAGCTTTATCATCTATAGTTATTATACTTTTTGTAAGTTTATTATTGAAATTATTTTTAAGTTCAAGCCCCAGCCTTTTACCCTTAATATCAAATAGGTCTTTTAGATTCTTATATTCAAATTTTGTAACAATCCATTTCCCATCATTTGTTATTGTCTCTTGGAAATAATATTTATCCATAGATACAGCTATTTCAGTAATACTATCATCCCCAAGATTAATAAACTCTATTTTGCTACCATTGATTATAGATTTTTCTCGTACAAGCTCTTCACTATACTCTTGAGAACAATCAATTTTATTTTCATTTTCAACAACAATGATATAATATTTTTTATCTTCAATTTTAAAGGTGATAATTGAATTTATTTTCTGATAATCATCTTTATTAAAATTAGTAGTGACTATCATATCTGCATTAGAATAAAGCATTTCATAAGCTGAATATTTAATATCAGTAATTTCATTCATATCATAATGTTTTTTCAATTTTTTAACCACGGCATCAAATATATCAGGACTCTGTACATATGTTCTAGTCCCTTTAAAACAAAACTCTAAATTTTCCTTTTTCATTATTGTATCCCTTCCATCATCAATTTAGTAAAATAAAAATTCTCTATCTTCAAATCATCTCTAAATTTTTCTTTTATATTGTTTTTTATCATCAATTTATCACTTCCTTCACTTTTATTAACCCTTCTTAGAAATGCATTATAATTTGAGTCTAATAAGGAGTTTTCTAAAGTTGTCATTGACATAGCATAAGCAAGTTTATTACTTTTTATATAATTAAATAGTCTATTTAAAAGTTCTTGCTTTACTGCATCATCTAAAAATAATATATCTTCAATAAGAACCTTATTATCATTTATACTAAAAATTATATATCCACATAAAGTATTATTAGAATTATAAAGTTTTAATATACTAAAGTCAATGTAAGGATTTATTAATATTCGATATCTTAGGAATTCCTCACTTCGTATTTGTGAAAATTTAAAGTTGTCTTTTAGTTCATTATAAAATGAATTAATTTTTACTAAATCCACTTCGTTAATATCATTTTTTTTTCTTTATATATTTTTGATATTTTTGATTTTAAAAGAAAAATATTTAACAAAGGTGATAAGGTGTTTATTATAGTTTTTAATGTGGTATTTCTTGTTTTTTGAGATAAAAACTTAAAATCAACAATACGAATAAAAGTAACATAAGTACCAAAAACTTTATATCCTAGCTTTTCCCTTATCTTCTTTGTTACTCCATGTGCCGTCGTTGTAATCAGAATATCATAATCATCTATATATTCTTTATGCATAGCCATTTCATTTTTAAAATATAAAGGTCCATGACCTTTTATCATAATAGTATTTTCAGTTTTACCAGTGTTGTAAGTGCTATTTTTATAGTTTAACTTTATAGATAATATGCCATGATGTCCGAGTATTTTTTCTTCTTTATCTAAGATTACATAACTTTTATTTTTATAAGGAGACTTGAACCATTCCCATTCATGAAGTTCTTTAGTCCTACTTCTACCTGTAATATCATTATATATATTACAGATAGAAGTCAAATCACTTACATTATTGTTTGTATTTCTATACATTTTTAGTCTTTATTGTAATTTTTAATAATATATAAAATTAATAAGTATTCTAAGCTATTAAATAGCGTACTCAAATATAGATAATTAACAAAAGTATAATTTAAAATACTGGATATATATATCACAATAACATTTACTGCTAACATACTAAATTGCCAATACATTCCAATATGGTTTTTTTCAAAGATTACATTCATTACAGTTAAAGGAGCAACTACAAATCTAATAAAAAATAGAGGTATTACAATCTGTGCATAAGTTCCTGTAATCCTCCATTCTTCACCAAATACAAAAGCAAATAAATCTTCTATTGTAAAAAACAACACTGTAAAAAATGGTAATCCAATAAAAATAAGCTTTTTGATTGTATTGTTAAAACTAACTGTCGTTTTTCCTGTTTCCTGTTTTTCTTTTGTAGCTTGTTGAAAAAAAACTTGTCCTATAGAGTTACTAATGAGGGATGCTGGCATACCTAAAAGCCGTTGAACTAAACTATAAAATCCTAATGTTGATACACTATAAAAAGAAGAGATTAAGATATTTGTAAAGTTTGTAGATAAAGCATTTGCCAAACCAGCCCACATAGAGTATTTTGGAAAATCTTTATATTTTCTTGCAAGTGCTATCATCTTTACCTTTGAGATTTTAGATATAAGAACTTTATCTTTTATGATGTTTTTTAGTAGTTTTGTGTTTGCTGCAAATTGTGAAAGTATCTGTCCACTCACAAGCCCACTTGCCCCTTGTTTTATAAATCCAACACCAAGTCGGACTATAGCTAACACTATCGATTTAAAAATAATTGCATTTGTTATATCTTTATAGTTTTTTCTTCGGTTGTTAAAATAGTTTAATATATTAAACAATCCTGTAAAAAAGACAGATATTGGTACAAAATAGAGCCATACGCCAATGCTATCATTTTTTAGAAGTGTTACAAAATAGTCTTGAAACAGTAAAACCAAGATCAAAAGAGTAAATGACATACAGGTAGTGATAATAAAGCCTAAAGCAAAAATATTAATAGCATCTTCATCTTTTTTTGGAAGCATGATAGCAAGCTCATATCTACCATTTGCAATACTACCAAATATGGAAGTAATTGCTATAAAAAGTGCAAACACTCCAAAATCTTCAGGAGTGTATATTCTAGTTAAAATAGGACTAATAGCTATAGGTATAGCTTGAGCTATAGTTGTGCCTGTCATAAGCGTTAGGACATTACGACTAAATTCAGATTTTGGTTTTAACTTTTGAATCAATTATAAATTCTCGCTTATATAATTTATCTCTTCATCACTTACATAAGGATTCATCGGTAGGCTCATAATTTCTTCACTTACTTTTTCAGAAATAGGAAAGTCACCTTTTTTATAGCCTAAATACTCAAAGCACTCTTGTAAGTGTAGTGGCATTGGGTAATGTACTGCTGTCGGTATTCCTTGCTCTTTAAGTTTTATTTGTACTGTATCTCTATCTTTTACTCCTATGGAGTACTGGGCGAAAGCTGAAGTACAATTTTTGTCGACATATGGAAGTGTTATTGCTG
>JALUWO010000239.1 GCA_027019405.1 Candidatus Altimarinota bacterium
TTTATATTTAAATTATAGAAAAGATGAATAACAACCAAATTAAAACTGAATTTTATAAAAGTATGTTTAATAATTTTAATTTATATAGAGAAATTGCACAAAAATTAATTTTGTGATATATGTATGAATATTTTTATTCTGATAACAGGAATAAATGAAAAAACAATCAATTAGTATTTATGTGATGAACTAATTTAAGATTATGTTATAATCTCCCTAGATGGTCTGAGGACTTAGATTTTGCATATATATGAAAGAAAAGTGAGTTTCCTTTCGCTTCAATGATTAACTTTGTTGTTGATAAACTTAAAAAACATCATTTTTTAGATGTTGAAGCTAAAAAAATTAATAAAAATACAAATGTATGGAAAACTTTTTATGTTTTTTCTTTCACAACTGTTACAAATCAAAAATTAAAAATTAAATTAGAAATAGATGTTAATCCTCCTAAATGATGATTAGTTATCTATAATACAATTCAAAATAATATAAGTTTTTTGCCATTTATTACTCCATTCACTTATAAAATAACTTCATATAATCCTGATACTACATTTATGTGAAAATTTGGTGCTATATTATGAAGACCATATGTTAAATGAAGGGATATTTTTGATATTTGGTGGTATTTAAACAATTTATATCTTATCCAAAACTTAAACTTTAGTTATCTTAACTCAGTTATTAAGCAAATTAATGAATATAGTAGTTGAAACAAAATTGATGAAATAAGTTTTGACAATGATTGAAAAATACAATTTATAAATTTATTTCAAACAACTTGTTTTAATATTATAAAAACCAAACAACAAGAAATAATAAAAGATGTATCACCATTTATTCTTGATAACTGAACAAGGGAAATATTTTTAACAGATTTGCAAACTTGAGTTTTCTTAACAAAAGCCAATCAACTTATCAATATGCCAATTATTTAATTTTTAAATAGATAACAATGATTTTAACAGCTGAATTATTTAATTATAAATATAAAAATACTTTTCAGGCAAGTAAAGCACTATCTAAACTTGCTAAGAAATGAAATATTATTAGAGTGTCAAAAGGAATTTATTTAACAAAACAATACAATCAAGAAGAATTATATACTATTTCAAATATGTTAGTCCAAAATAGTTATATTAGTTTAGAAACTGTATTGTGAAACAATTGAATTTTAACTGAAATTACTAATAAAAATTATATTAGTGCTATAACTACAACAAATAGACCTAGAACTTATAGTACCTCTGTTGGAACTTTTATTTTTAGATATGTACAAAATTGGTTATTTTTAGTCCCTAACTCCTTAGATATTAGATATTCAACTTTTAATATGGCTACTAAAGAAAAAGCACTTATTGATTATCTTTATTTTAAAGTATTATCTGTTTCAATAAACAAACTAAGAACAGAAAAAGACTATATCTTATATTTAACAGAATTAAGATTAGATCTTAATAATATTAATTGGCAATTGTATACCTATTATACAAACCATTTAATTAAAGTATTAGCACAAAAAAAATGAAAATATACATTATTTAGAAATAGTCTCGTTTTTCTTTATAAATATAAAGATCAAATTTCCTTTTATTAAAATTTAATAGTATAAAGAAATTGTTTTTCTTCTCTTTTATAGTTTATTTTAAAAAATAACTTTAATTAATAACTTAATATAATGAAAAAAGTAATAATATTTGTAACAGCATTATTGTCATTATTTCTATGATTTTGATATAATTTTTCTAATGCTTGATGGCTAGAAGTTCCTGATAGTTTAGATGCAAAATGAATGCTAGAACAATATTTAACTTCCAACAGCCCTAGTGCTAGTACTAATTATACCTGAAA
>JALUWO010000240.1 GCA_027019405.1 Candidatus Altimarinota bacterium
TAGGTAATGCTGTGCCAACTTTTTTATCTATTGCTTTAAAGGAATCTATTAAACGGCATTTTGGTAAAAATTAGACAACAAATCCTTGCACCGAACAGGTAAACCTGTCGGTGAAGTCGGTCGTTATTCGTTCCCGCTCCGCGGGAACGAATAACGCTGAGTTCAGCACTCCGTGCCTGCTCCGTTATGTCATTCTACGCTCCGCTACGAATAACAAAACGCAGCATTCACTATTTAAGTTAATTTCCAGAAAACACCTTACGGCGTATTCTGAAACTTAACTTAAATAGTGCTGAACTCAGCGTTGTATCTAAAGTCATAACTTCTAAAGTGATTTTAAATATGGCTAATTTATTAGTCGAATAAAATCATAAGGAGGATTTTCATGTCAGAAAATCAAGTCGAGGAGAAAAAAGGTTGGAGTTGGTTAGGTTTCTTTTTTGCACCATATTATTATGCTGGTTATGGAAAAGTTAAAAAAGGTGTTATTTATGCGATAATTGGAGCATTTCCATTATTTGGACTTATTATCGGAATTATTGCAGGTAAAAATGCAAGAAAAGATTTACCAATTGGAAAACAAGATTTTAAATGGGCAAATGTTGCTTTGACAGTATTTCTGACAATAGCTAGTGGCTTTACAATGAAAACATTAATTAATGGCGGAACATCTAGTCAAGAAGTGAAAGTAATTAAGCAAAGTAAACTAGAAATGTGTCCGACTGCGACGGTAGAAGAAATGGTTGATGGATTTTTTGGTGATCCTTCTTGGAAAAGTGGTGTTACAGAGAAAGGTATAAAATTTGTGAATATAGGTGGAGATATTACATATGCTAACAAACCTGTTAGAGCTGTAATACAATTTACTTTTAGTAAAAATGGAACATCTTTTAAATATCAAGCATTTGAAATCAATGGTGTACCTCAAAATCAGTTTATTGCAGGAGTATTATTGAAAAAAATGTGTGAGAATGCAAAATAAAAAATTATTAGCAAAACTTAAATACTTATTATTTTAAGTTTTGCTATAATATAAAAAGTAAATGTGTAAGGGAGTTTATTATGCAAACATTAACGGTAAATATTCAGGATAATTTTGTACAAGATTTTTTAACGATAATTGACCATTACAAGGATAAAGTACAACTAAAAAAAGACAAGAACTTAGAATATGACCCATACTTTTATGAAAGAAAACAACAGCTTCAAAAAGATATTGATGATATTGACAATGGAAAAGTTAAAATGATTAATAATGAAGATTTTTGGGATGATATAGATAACTTTACACAATCATTGCAAAAATGAAAATTATACATAAGCCAACATTTTCAAGACAATTAAAACACATCATAGAATATATCGCACGAGATAAACCTAGTGCAAGTATGAATTTTAAAAATAAACTCAAAGAAAATATAAACCTAATTCCAGATAATCCATACAAATATGAACAATCACAATATTTTGATGATAAAAATATTAGAAATATGACATTTAAAAAATACACTATAGTTTATAGAGTAAGACCAATTAAACAAGAGATAGAAATTTTAAGAATTTTTAACCGAAACAAACCGTCTTAATAGTACAGATACAACAAAACATAGGAACGCAATAAATTACCTAGCGGCAATTTATGCTTCTATTTAACCGTTAGACTCACAGTACAAAATATTCTTAAATGGAGAAAAGTATATTGAAAATTAAAGATAAATACCTTGAAGCATTAAAAACTTTTACTGATTTTGTTACAATTTCAGAATGGGCAATAAAATTTTCAGAGTTATATCCTGATGAATTAGAAAAAGCGAATCAACAAGCATCACATCAAAAAAATGATACAA
>JALUWO010000241.1 GCA_027019405.1 Candidatus Altimarinota bacterium
ATTAGTAGTTGGTTTTATTATAGCATTAGTAGTAGGTATAATAAAGAGAAGATAGAAAAATTTGACAAAAAAAAGAAAGTCTGTTATAATAAACAGGCTTTTTTTATAAATAAAAATAAAAATATGAGAAGAAAAAAATTTTTTTCTATGACAAAAAAAGAAATAAAAATTTATTTATGGTTTATGTTTTTTTTAATTTCTATTTTTATATATCAAACTTATAATGATTTATGACCTTTAATTATTTATTTTATATTTTTAACT
Source organism: Candidatus Altimarinota bacterium (assembly GCA_027019405.1). Classification (GTDB taxonomy): domain Bacteria; phylum Patescibacteriota; class Gracilibacteria; order BD1-5; family UBA6164; genus JALUWO01. The sequence goes on from JALUWO010000241.1 coordinate 265, forward strand.
TATTATTATTTAAAAAAAAGTGATTTAATAAGAAAAGAAGATTTTTCTTTTTGAAAGAATAAAAAATCTTATAATTCAGATTTTTATAAAAATAAATGGGATAATGTTTTAAGAGAAAGAGGAGAAAATAGAAAAATATATACAGAAAAAATAGATAATATAGTTTTAGAAACTAATAATAATATAAATAATAATTTTGTATTTAGGAAAAAACAGTTTCTTCTTACAAAAAATGAATTGAAATTTTATCATTTATTAAATGAAAGTATTTCAAATGAATATACTATAATGTGTAGTGTTAGACTTATAGATATTTTACAACCTGCTAATAAAAATGATATAGTTGCAAAAAATAAAATAATACAAAAACAAATTGATTTTTTAGTATGTTCTAAAGGTTATCTTAATCCTATTTTAGCTATAGAATTAAATGATAGTTCTCATAAAAAACAGAAAAGATATAAAAGAGATAATTTTCTTGATTTAGCTTTTCAGTCAGCTTGATTACCTTTGTTATTTATATCTACTAATGATATGAATAGAAAAAATTATTTAAAAATGATACTTTCAGAATTTATACAAGTTGTTTAATATTTTTTCCTTAGATTGCTAGGGTTGTTAAGGGACAAAGTCCCTTAAGGATCTTTTTATACTGCCCTATTACTTGAAGCTATACTATTTTTGTTTTACAAAAATAGAAAAATAATCTTGACTGTGATTTGAAAAATCACTATTGGCTTATAATTTAAAAGCAACTTAAGGAAGATTTGAAACTTGATTTTAATATTTTTTCCTTGAGTTGCAAAAGCAACTAAAAGCCAATACATGTAGTCAAGATTTTTTTTGACATAATAACTTGGAGCTGATAAACTAAATATATCAAAGATTTTATTTAAATTGATAACTTAAATATATCAAAAAAGTTTTAAAAAAGACTTGATTTTTTAAAATAAATCTTATAATTGTAGTAATTAATTGCTAAATGTAGTTGTTAAATACTCTACTTTCAAAAATACTTGACAAACTTAGTAAAGTATACATTATGCAAACTTTAAAACATACTTATTATGGTATTATATCTTATTCTTCTTTTTTGTGTTAAATTTATTGTTTTGTCTGTTTATTTTGTTTTTAATTCTAAAATTTCTGTAATTATATAATTATATAAATTAAATCATTTGTCTGTGAAATATAAAAAATTATTTTTTTCTCTAAGGTATCAGAGTTCTTTAAACTCATTTATTTTTTTTAAATCTAACATTTTTTTTATATCCTTTGTTAATTTTATACCTTTATCCGTTCTTAATCCAAGAAATATTTGTTCTTCAAGAAATTCTTGTTCTGTAAGATTTTTATGTTCTTTATATTCAAAAATTCAATTTATGTAGTTTTGTATTCAGTATGAGTTTGTATATCTTACATTCTTTCAATTATGCAAAGTATAAAATCAGCTTGCAGAACTTCATATTCCAATATATTCTTTCATTTCCCAATAAATTTGGTTATGTTTAGATTCTTTTCATTTTTTAGCAAAATTTGATATTTCGTATCTTTCATATCAATATTTTTTT
>JALUWO010000242.1 GCA_027019405.1 Candidatus Altimarinota bacterium
TATAAACAATTTCACTGGATTTTTATTGCTTTTATGTTTATGTATAATGTTTTTCCTGCATTAAATTTTATAGGCATAAAACCGAGCTTTGTAAGAATTAATATGGATTTAACATATAATGCTGAATTGCTCAAATTACAACTTATTATTTCCTATTTATCCATTCTATTTTATGGAATACTATTGTTGATTTATCATAATAAAATTGAACTTGACAAGTTTACCTTGCAAAAAAGAAGTTTATTTATTAATGTAACATATATTTATGTATTATTATTTCCCATAGCTCTTTTTTTTGTTATATATTTCCCTTGGCCTGAGCATGGAGGTATTATTACTTTTGGTAATTCCTTAGCTGCATATTTTAAAAATATAGAATTAGTTTTATTAATTATGATTTTTATTTATCATCCAAAAAAATACAATACTTTATTTCTTTTTAGTTATATTATACTAATAATGATAGATACTCAAAGAACACCACTACTTGTAGCTTTTATAGCTTATTTGATTTTGTCAGATAGTAAAAAAGCGATTAAATACACATTTTTTGGTATTTTTGGTATTTTTATATTGTCAATTATAGCTATATATCGAAATGATGTAGATATTTCATTTATTAATATGCTTTACCCTTTTTATAATGAAGGTATTTTTGGTTCTTATTGTGTATTGCAATCATTGGAAATTGTTCAACATTATGATTATAGTATTTTTACCAGTTTAATGCTTTTAATATCTCCTATAAATGATATTATAGTTAAATTAATTCCATCTATATATTTTCATCTTTTTGATTTAGATAAAAATAGTTTTTATTTATTTGGCTCATTTATTGGAGAGTCAATTAAGTCAGGAATTTTAACTGAACCATGGACACCAATGGGTGGTTTCTTTTATCCAGCTGAATCAAACTTGATGATTCCATATGTTGGACCAATATTATTTACTGGATTAATTTTTTTTATTACAAGAAAAATTACCTTAATGAAAAATCCTGTATTAAAAGTGCTTTTATATTCTAATTTATTTTTATATATAAAAGCTAATATATTTATAGCAACAAAATATATTATTTTTCTTTTAATTGCTTACTATAGTATTGTGATTATGGATAAATTTTTTAGATTATTTTTTGCACAATATTTAAAAAGGAAAGCTAGTGAAAATACTAACTGATGGTAGATTGATTTCCGATAAAGAAACAGGCATTTCAAGATATAGCGAAGAGTTACTGAAAATATACATTGATATATATGGAAAAGAAAATATAACTCTAATAGTAAGTGAAAGTTTAGAGAAAAAGTTTGATGGGCTAAAAGTTATAAAGACTATGTATTATCCATTTAATATATTACATTTTTTTAAGTTTCATAAGCTTTTGCAAACTATTGAGTTTGATATATATCATAGTACGTTTTATTCAAATAGTTTTTTTAAAGTTAAAAATAAAATATACATCACAACAGTACATGATTTGATGTATAAGCTAGTGCCAAATTTTTTTAGAAAAAATAGTTTTGTAAATAAGTTGGCAATATTTTATTTTGATTTTGTAGTAAAGAGAAGTTTAGCTAATTCTGATATTATCATTGCTGTTTCAAAAGCCACACAAAATGATATTATGAAAGTTTATCAAAAAAAATCTATAGTTATTACTGAAGGTATTAATGATTTAACTACTACAGATGAAAGACTAGAGATAGATGAAAAGGAAATAGTGAAAAATGACTACTTCCTTTATGTAGGAAATAACAGACCTCATAAAAATTTAGATTTTTTAAAAGAATGTTATCTATCTTCAAATACAACAAAAAAACTTATCATTG
>JALUWO010000243.1 GCA_027019405.1 Candidatus Altimarinota bacterium
AATATAATATATATAATTATATAGTTAAAACATATAATATCTAAAATATAACATAACTTATAAGCAAAATAAGCCCTCTCTAAAAAACTTTTAACCCTTTTGGTTGAATATTTTATATAACATAACACTCAGTTATGTTATAATAATAGAAAAATTTTTAAAGGATCTGTGATGAAACTTGAAAAAGGTGATTTTATAGATGATTTGCAAAGGTGGCATAAAGCATATATATCATATATAAAGCAATTAGGTAAACAATATAATACTATAAAGCAATATAATAGGATAATATCTAATTTTATAGAATATAGTAGAGCATATCAAGATGATATGGCGATGAGTGAGATTAATACATTATATATTACTTCATATCTAACTTATATAGAAAATAAAGCTTTAAAAGAGCATAAAAGTAAATTAAAAGGCAATAGTTTATCAAATAGTACAAAAATAACTTATATTAAAACACTAAGAGCTTTTTTTGAATTTATTAGTGATAACAATGACGATTTATACACTTATGAAAATTTATTTAAAAAAATAAAGATTAAAAACAAAAATCATAGAGACGAAAACTTAAGATACTTTTCTATTGAAGAGAGTCAAAAACTTTTAGAGTATTTAGAAGACAGGATAAAAAAAGCTAAAAGATCTTCGTTGTATAATGCAAATAGAGATAGCTTACTTGTTAAGCTTATGTTGCTTGGCGGACTTAGAATTAGTGAAGCCTTGAGAGTTGAAATGGGAGATTTTATCGAAATTGAAGGCAAAAATGCTTATAAAATTAAAATTTTAGGAAAAGGCGGCAAGGATCAGTATGCTTATATTAAAAAAAGCGAAATAGATAGAGAATTAACTTATTTTACAAATGATGCCGGGTTAAAAGATGATGATATGATAATGATTACAAGAAACGGCACTCCTCTAAAAAGAGAAAATGTTTATATGATATTAAATAAGCTTTATAGAAAGGTTGGAATATTCAAAAGTGGAGTTCATGTATTAAGGCACTCATTTGCCATGCGATTGGTTAAACAAGATGTAAACCCCTTGGTTATTCAAAAGGCTATGAGGCATAGCAATATTGCTACCACTATGGTTTATGCAAAGGCGGATGAAGGGGATGTTTTAGGAGCAATTGGAGCATGAAAATATACAAAAAGGAGAAAATATGACACCCAGAATAGGCAGACAAGTACAACACAACAAACATACAGATCAAAACAGTATTGTTGCTGATTTTAGCGAAGATATGGTTTACAGATACACTCTGAAAATGGATTTTATAGAAAATGGCAATAGAAATAAAACAGCTGCGGTTATATTGAAAAATCCAAGTTCAGCTAATGAAAAAAAGGCGGATAATACAATTAGAAGAGTAGAAGAGTATATATACTCCAACTTTTCCGATGTTAAAACTATATATATATTAAATCTTTTTGCTATAAGAGCCACTGATGCAAAAGATGTAGCAAAACTATGCAAAGAAAAGGGAATGAGTTATATTAATGGTCCAAAAAATGATGAATATCATAAACAGATTATTTCCAAAGCTGATTATATTATTACTGCTTGGGGTGGAAACAGTACAATTCCTAAAGAGTGTTATAATCAAAGGATTATGAAAGAGATGGAAATGATTAAAAGCAACAAAAAAGATAATATAATTTTGTTTCGTGTTAATGCTGACAAAGGTAGCAGTTTCTATCCGTTTCATGCTTGTTTTTGGTCCAATAAATACACATTAGTGCAGGAAAAATAGACAGAAAGTTGAATTTTTAAAAAAATATAGATATAATAATACTTATAAATAGGTAGGTATA
>JALUWO010000244.1 GCA_027019405.1 Candidatus Altimarinota bacterium
TAGACCCTACAATGTGAGGTTGAAGTTGTTGAGTAGCTTGTAAAAATTTAAACAGAGATTTTATATGAATTGAATTAGAAGAAAAATACTTTAAAATAGCTAAACAAAGAATTTCAGAAATAGATAAGGCTAAAGGCTAAAAACAGTTTATATAAATTAAACTAATTATAATGATAACTAATCAAAGACATTTAAAATATAAAGATAAGATAAATTTAGGTGCATTTTATACTCCGCAAGAGTATGTTAATATAGTATGGAATAAAATTACACCTTTTTTAAATTCTAAAAGTATTGTGTTGGATAGTTCTTGTGGATATGGTAATTTTTTTAATTATAAAATAGATTGTCAAAAAAAAGCAAATGACATTGATTTAATTGCAGTTGAACAAACAAAAAGAAATTTTCCAGAAGTTGAAGATTTTAATAGAAATTCCTTATCAAATGTTAGTAGAGAAATGTTTAATATTTCTGATAATGATAATTTAATTATTATTGGTAATCCTCCTTATAATGATACGACTTCTATAATTAGAAATAAAATTAAAAAAAATGATACACAAATTGATTATGATATAAAAACAAGAGATTTTGGAATGTCGTTTTTATTATCCTATGCAAAATTAAATGCAGATATAATATGTGTTTTACATCCATTATCTTATTTGATAAAAAAAGCAAATTTCAATTTATTAAAAAAATTCACTAATAATTATAAATTAATAGATAGTGTTATTATAGATAGTGGAACTTTTAAAGAAACTTCAAAGGGAATTTCATTTCCAATAGTTATTGCTTTATATAAAAAAGATAACTTTGGAATGGATTATCAATATATTCAGAATTATAGATTTAAAACTATTGATGGGCATAATTTTGCTTTGATAGATTTTGATTTTATTCCAAATTATATCAATAAGTATCCTTTAAAAAATAAAATTCCAAAAGAGAATGATATTTTATTTTGGACAATGAGAGATATTAATGCCTTAAAAAGAAATAGAACTTTTGTTCATAAATTTGGCTATAATACTATTATTATTGATAAAAATAAATTAGATTATTATATTTATGTAGATGTATTTAAACAATTTAGTTATTTATTGCCATATTATTTTGGGAATTTAGATGTATTTATAAATAATAATTTATTTCAAAAATATAAGAAATATTTTTATTGTGAAATAATAACTAGACATTCATTTTTAAAAAAGTATATTACTTATAATGAAAATGTATCTATTCAAGAGGCTAAAGAAAATATTTTAAATTATTTTAAAATATTAATTGGAGAACACTATAACTAATGAACAATAACTTTTTGTTAATTTGTCTTGAAATTTAATTTATATTGTTATAATAGTTAGTACAATAATTTATATTTTAAAAATAAAAAGATGACAGAAGAGCTGTATTATGAAACACCAAGTGATGTTGTGTTTGAAGAAGTAAAAAGAGAAACTTTAAAAATATTTAAAGAAATAACAGGTCAAGATAGTTCATACTATGAAAACAAAAAGAATGAAATTGAAAAAATAAATAATATAAAGGATAATATAATGTTCATTATAACTAAATTATCTTGAAATAACTTGGAAAAGTTAGGAAATGCTTTAACTAAACAAACAAAAGAAGAAATTAGGAAAAGGTTAGAAAGTGTTAATGCTTATGAAATGATATATTTTAAAACTAAAAAATAACAATGCCAAGAAAAGAAACAATAAATGAAAATAAACTAGACTTAAAAGAAATCTTTAACTACATTATTAAGAGAAATAAAGAATTAGAGTGATTTGATTGAACTTATTATATTTCAAGAA
>JALUWO010000245.1 GCA_027019405.1 Candidatus Altimarinota bacterium
AAAAAGAGATGAAAATAATTCAGATAAAAAAAATGGTGTAAGAAGTATCATACTTCAAGAATTAGAATGATTTACTACAAACCCAAATATGAAAAATTGATTTATTTTTTTATGAACAAATTTTACTGAAAATATAGACAAAGCTATCAAAGAAAGATTCTCATTTTTCTTAAAATATGAACTACCTTCTGCTAAAAAAAGAGAAGAATACATAAACTTCTTATGAGATTATCTTAAAAAAGAAAAATGAGTTCAAATAGAAAATATCGATACAGAATTATTAACAAAAAAAACAGATAAATGGTCATACCGTGCATTATACAATTTATTTAACAATACTTTGATGGATATAGCAATAGTAAAATGATTAGATCTAGTTGTTATTACTACAAATGATTTACTTAATAATCTAAAATTAACAAAAGAAGAAAATAAAATAGAAGAATGATGAAATGTTACGGGGTTTATTAAAAATTAAAAAAGTCTAGATTCTTACATAGAACCTAGGTTTATTTTTTTACTCTCTTCCCAAATATCAATTTCTTTTCAATCATCTAACTTAACTTTCCATTTTTCTCTATCAAAACTTACAAGATTTCAAGAAACTTTTATAGACTCAAATTTAAAATATCCATTTTAAAAATTGGTAAAACTATATTATCAGTTTTTTTAAGTGAAGAAAATATAATTTTTCATATATTATCAAATCACAAAACTTTAAAATTATATGTATTTCATTTAATATACTTTGAAACTAATTTTAACCCCTCAGATTGTAGATAATTTTCAATATTTCAAAAAATTTCTTTTAATTTTTCATTTTCATCATTCACATCTAACAATGGAGTTTTAAATCTATAAACTGTAGCAATATTATGCATTATATTTCTTCTTTAGTTTCTAAACAATTCCGAAAATCTTCATTTACTAAGTTTTAAATCATATCACTTTTCTTTCAATAATTTATTTACTACATCTGCCAAATTTTTCAATCAGTATAATTCTTTAAATTTAAACAAATATTTTTTCAAACTAATATTTTTATCTTTAAATCAATAAATTTCTAAAAAACAATTTAATTTTTCTAATTGATTTTTTCATTTTAATTCATTTTCTAGATTTACAGTATCTTGAGAAATAAAAAGTCAAAATAATTCTTCTTGTTTTTGTTGTTTAATATCTTTAGAAGTTTTATTTATATTTTTATTTACTTCTATAATTTTTCTTTTTCAAATTTCTGTAATTATATCTCCGTCTCTTAATGTCCATCAAAAAGTTTTTTTAAACATTTTTTCGAATGTATCTCTATTTTTATTATTATATCATCACAATTTATGTAATTTATCATAAATCACTAATGTAGATAATTCTTGTTCATAATATAAATTATATAAATATTTTATAGGATCTACTCAAGTTTTTTCTCTTAATTTTTGTAAAAAAATATCAAGATTTTTATAAGATGAATTTCTAAATTCTGACTTTTTTCATCTTACTTTATTTCTAAACTCTTTATAATTTTTTATTCACTTAAAACTAAGTGGAATAGATATACTTTCTTTTTTTATAGAAGTCCCATATCATTTTGTTCAAGTCCATTCATTATACAATTTTAAAACCATTTTTTTTATTTTTATTTTTAAATAGTTCTATTATATTTATTTTCTAATTTTTAACAAAAAATATATAAATATTGATTAAAATTATCCAAATTATTTTGAATATTATCCATAGACTTTAGGGAATTATTCATAATCTCTCAAACTTTTAAAATATTTCTACTTTGTTTTTGTAAATTATCATAAGCTTGATTCACCTGA
>JALUWO010000246.1 GCA_027019405.1 Candidatus Altimarinota bacterium
AAAAAACTTCTAGTGGAAAAAGCTAGCAAAATTATAGCAATCTCACAAAGCACTAAAAATGATTTGATTGATCTTTTTGATGTTGAACCATCAAAAATTGAAGTTGTGTATCTTGGTAACTCTATGCATTTAGCTAATGATGTAGAAATTAGAATGGATATACCAAAGAAATATATTCTTTTTGTTGGTTCAAGGAGTGGATATAAAAATTTCAATAGATTTATGAAATCTATTGCACAATTACTTAATACAAACATAGATTTGTATGTCATATGCGTTGGTGGTGGTCGCTTTAATGTGGACGAGATAATTTTGTTTGATAACATAAACATAAAAGATAAAGTTTTTCAATATGATTTAGATGATAAATCTTTGGCACAGTTTTATAAACAAGCTCTTATGTTTGTTTTTCCTTCTTTATATGAAGGATTTGGAATACCTATATTGGAAGCATTTGCATGTGCCTGTCCTTTGGTTTGCAGTGAGACAAGTTCATTACCCGAAATAGCAGGGAATGGAGCTCACTACTTTGACCCATACAAAGAAGAATCAATTTCTAATGCTATACAAAAAGTTTTAGAAGATGGCGATTATAGAAGAGAGTTGATTAAGAATGGAAATGCAAGATTGAAACTTTTTTCATGGCAACAAACAGCTATTGATACAAAAAAAGTTTATGAGGGTATTGTGAAATGAAAGTAGCTTTAATTACTGGTGTAACAGGGCAGGATGGGTCTTATTTAGCAAAGTTTTTATTAGAAGAAAGTTATAAAGTTATAGGAACTGTCCGTAGCTATAGATGTGCAAATATGGATGGATTTAAATATCTTGGAATAGAAAAAAGTTTAATAATTGAAGAATTAGATCTGTTGGATATGGCAAATATTATTAGATTAATACAAAAATATAAGCCTGATGAAATATATAATTTAGCTGCTCAAAGTTCCGTGGGACTCTCTTATTCTCAGCCTATTGGGACTTTTTCATTCAATACATTCTCTGTCAATAATTTACTAGAAAGTATAAGATTGTTTAGTTCAGGTACTAAGTTATATCAAGCATCTAGTAGTGAAATGTATGGTAAAGTAGAGAAAATGCCAATAACATTAGAAACACCAATGCATCCTATAAGCCCTTATGGCGTTTCAAAGATGGCAGCTTATTTTATGGTTTCGACATATAGAGAATCTTATAATATTTTTGCTTCAAATGGTGTACTGTTTAATCATGAGTCTTTTTTAAGAAGTGGAAACTTTTTTATTAAAAAAGTAATAAGAGATACCATAGCTATAAAAAATGGGCAATTAAAAGAGTTACGAGTTGGTAATTTGAATGTAAAAAGGGATTTTGGATATGCTCCTAAATATGTTGAAGTTATGTGGGCAATGATGCAATTAGACACTCCTGATGATTTTATTATATGTTCTGGAGAGTCTATTTTACTAAAAGATATAGTTGAATATATTTTTGATAAAATGAATATAGATAAAAAATTAATCATAATAGACGATAAATTATTTAGACCAAATGAAATAGAAGATATTTATGGTGACAATTCTAAAGCTAAAAAAGTTTTAGATTGGGACTATAAAATGTCTTTTTTTGATATTATAAATATTTTGATTGAAGAAGAATTGAGTTCAAAGAGAATTTTAAAATGAATAATAACCAAAAAATTTCAATTATCAGATAGCAGGGTCAGAGATTTACTTTTAACTTAATCATACAAAAAAGGTATTGGGCACCTTTTTGTAAAGTAACCAATCAAAATTGGTTTATTGACATAAAAATATAATTATATTATAATTATAAA
>JALUWO010000247.1 GCA_027019405.1 Candidatus Altimarinota bacterium
TTTATTGAGAAGTTAATAAATCTTACAAAATTTGAGAAAAAATTAAAATTTACAATTTCGAAGATTATTCTTTAGAAATCGAAGCTACAGACAATGGTATCGAGAGGAACCTTTATCAAAGGGTTAAAAAAATTAGAACTACAGAAAAAGAGAATACATCGAAAACAGGAGATGTATCAGATAAATTATGAATAGACAATAACTTTTGAGCAATAGATGTTATATTTTTTATATTATCTGTTATAATTTGCCCTTACTGATTTTTCCTAAGTGCAATATTAATATTAATATTTTATAAAAATGATATGACATGAAAATTAACATCATATTTCCGGATTTTATTAGTAATGTTCTTTATCTGCCATAGTTCTTGATGATGGCACTGGTGAGGAGGAGGAAACTATGAATGATATTCAGATTCACGATGATCTTCTTCATTTGGAGGATGAAAATAAATTTATAATTAATTTTTAAAATGCTACTATTTATCATAAACAAAATACAAGAAATAGATTTTATCGACGAAAGCAAGTTCCAAGACATTTTGTGCCTACAAGATGATTTTTATGTTTGAGAAAGTATTCATTGATGGATTTTAAATATTTCTAAAGAAGAATTTATAGAAAAACTACCTATTTTGAACTGATTTGTAAATAAATACTGATTTATAAATGAAGTTTTACTTCCTATAGATCCCAAACTTATCAAACTACAAAATGTCTATGAAATTGAATTTGAACAAGAAAAAATCCAACAAATTCCTTTCCTTGTAGAAAAAATTAAAAACTTTATCGAAGCTGACAAACTTCTAACTAACTCCAAAAAAGAAGAATTTAGCCAATCGTTGGATGAATGAATTTATTTAATTTTACAAAATATTATCAAATTGTATTTTATCGTCTATGATGCTATCAAAAATAAGGAAGATTTAAAACAAATTATGAGTTCAAACAACATTTTGGAAGAATACAAAGCTCAAGCAAATTTGCTTGAATATACTTCTTCAATCAATATAGAAAAAATGATAACAGAACTTGATTTTCTCATCAAACAGCTAACTATCTTATCTAACTTTTTTAGCAAATTTAAGAAAGAAATGGGGATTTAAGATAATTGAAAATTCATAATTTATAATTAATAATTAAACAAATGTTCTATTTTATCGTATTCATAGTTGCTATCTGTTCATTAATTTACGAAGTGCTACTTTCTACTTTAAGTAGTTATTTAATCTGAAATTCAGTGGTTCAATTTACATTAACTATCGGGCTTTTTTTATTTTGACTTGGAATTGGATCTTTCATTTCAAAATTTCATAAAAATTCATTCAAAACTTTTATAAACATTGAATTAACACTTGGAATTTTGTGATGATTTTCTGTTTTGATTGTAAAATCAGCTTATGTATTATTAGCAGATTACTTAATTTTATTTAATTTATTTTACTTTTTATATGTTATTTTAATCTGAACTCTTACATGATTTGAAGTCCCTTTAATTTCAAATATTTTGTATAAAAAAAAAGATAAGACAAGCCAAAATAATAATGAATTTAAAAATGTGATTTGAGATGTATTTACTTACGATTATGTAGGTTCTTTGATAGCAACTTTCTTGTTTCCTTTTTTACTTTTACCTTACCTTTGACTTACTTATACTGCTTTTACTATTGGCTTCTTCAATATTTTAGTAACTTTCATTTTTCTTATTCAAAAAAAAACAAAAAAAGAATTACTTCAACTTAAGATATTTTATAGTAGTTTGTTGAAAATTTTATTGGCTATTGCCTTACTAATTGCCTGATTAATTTA
>JALUWO010000248.1 GCA_027019405.1 Candidatus Altimarinota bacterium
GCATAATATATTTTATCTCAATCAAATTTTTTTACATTTTCTCTTACAAACCTAAAATACTGATTTTCTTCTAAAATAGATTTTTCTTCTATCTTCTGGTCATCTTCTGATAAAATCATCTGCAATCTCTTTTCTCCCATAGATTCCAAAATCTTAATTCTTTTGTTGTTGTTTTCTATAAGTTCGTCATATGCGGAAAGTATCGAAGCTACCTTACGTTGGACAGGCAGGGGCGGAAGGAGGATGGAAAGGTTTTTTAAAGAAGAAGTTCTTAATTCTTTAAAAGTTGCTCATCAAGAAATTTGTTCTAACCTATCCTTTGATATTTTTAATAAATAATATAAAAAATCTATATTTACATCATTACTTCTGACTATAAGAGATTTACATCATTGATTTGTTGATAATTCTGATTTATTAATCATCACATATCAAACAGGAGCTCTTGAAGAAATAATAATAGAATTTTTAGGAACTAATTTAGCAGATGATTTTTGAAGTCATAACTTAGTTATATTTTTTTCTCATTTAAAAATGTATTTGCTTTCTTTCTGAATAGACATATCTTTTGGAGTAATCCAAACTATATTTCAATTCCAATATTCACTAACTTTTGTAGAAGGAGTTCATCAATTTACTATCTCTACTACTTCTCCTAACCTCACTTTTTTTCATCAGTTTGGGATTGTTTGGGTTGGCATTTTTGAATGGGTTATGGGTTAAAGATTCTTTCTATCAATTTTTTCTTATTTTTTATTTTATATTCTATAGCAAATAAAAGTTTATTTGCTTCTCTATTCAAAATGATCATTTGAACAATAGAAATAATAGTAGTAAATACAAAATATCCAAATAAAAAATTACTTTTTCCATAAAAATTATAAGCTAATGGTATGGATGCAAAAAATCAAGTATTTGCAGCAGAAAGAAATCTGTGTTTTGTTTCATATCTTAATTTTAAAATATCAATATCTTCCGTTAAAATATTATTATCTAAATAATTTCAAGTAAGCTTATTTAGAAAATTAATTGTATCTCTTGTAGTTTCTGTTAAATTATTAGTTTTCATTATTTTTAGCTAAATTAAATAAATAAAGCTTATTACTTATAAGTTTTCTATAATTTTTAAATGTAATTTATTTAATTCTTTACTTACAGAATTAATAAATTTGTTATATTCATCTAATATTTTAGAATCAATTTTGCGATATATAAAATTAACTCAATCTGAATTAAATTTATTTTTAACTTTTACAACTGTATTATCTGTATATCAATAAGCATGAACACATCAATTTCTAATTTCTCATATTTTTCTAAGTCATTTGTTGATTTTATTTATTTTATCTTTGTATTTTTCTCTAAAACACATTTTATCAAGCCTTAAATAATAATTTATTAAAAAAGAAATTTTTTGTCAGTATGACATATTATAAATTATCATCATTCATAGTTCGTCACTACGATCACTTATAAGTTCACATATATAACTATCAATTTCACTTTCTAATGAATTAAAATTTATTATTATTTCTCATAAACGAAATTTAATTTTTCTCAACTCATGATCTTCATCTGTCATATCAAAAATAAACTCTGTTTCTCAATTTTTAAATTCAATATCACTTAAATATTGTCACATATATCAAATTTTATCTTTATCTAACATAATAAATTACTTACTATCTAAAATTCATCAACTTCAATACTTTATTTCTCTTTTAATATCTTTTCTAATTTCATTTTTTACTATTTTTCCACAAAATCTAGGTCTATAAACACATATAAGAGCTTTTGTTCATTTTGTAAA
>JALUWO010000249.1 GCA_027019405.1 Candidatus Altimarinota bacterium
ATCAGTACTATCTTAATACATTTGTTGAGACTGGTCTTATCGGACTATTTCTATTTTTTAGCTTTATATATTTTCTGGCAAAGATAGATACTCATAACAATGAGATGCATAATATTAAAATTATCCTAATTGCAGTTATTTTAATTTCTGATATGTTTGATAGGATCATGCTTGTAAGAACAACGATGCTTGCCTTTTCCCTTTTCGCTGGGCTTATCATTGCAAGTGCAAAAATTAAACTACAAGGAAATAAAATTTGAGCAAAGAACTATGGAGATCAGACAGAACTTGGTTTAAAAAAATATCCGCATATTTTAAACGTTTAATTATTTATCTATTTTCATATAAAGCTAAAAAACACACCACCATAGACCTTGCATCTGAGACAAAAATTATTCTTCGAACATATGATGCTTATGGAGATGCGATCATTTGTACTCCATTTCTACGGGAATTAAAAAAACATTTTCCACATCTACAGATTGATTTGATTGTAAGCAAAAAAAATTATGATTTTTTTAAAGAAAATATCTATGTAAATAAACTCTATATATTTTCTTCATCGTCTACTCTTAAAGAGTATTGGATGATTTTCACAAAACTTCGCGGTAACTATAATGTTTTAATCGATTTATGGGGAAAGATCTCGATTTCTAAAATAATTGCTATCCGTCTTCTTGGAGTGCATCAGATTCTTGGGGTCTCTACTGAAGAGTCATATAGACACAAATACTATATTGGCACAGAGAACTTACAATGTTATGATTTTGTTTTTGGTCGGAATCTCAGTGCACATCATCGAGATAGGTTTTTGGATTTTTTTAATTTATTGGGTATTAATATTGATGATAAATCTTATGATATTTTTTATTCTGAAGTTTATGAAAAAAATGCGATTGAATTTATACAAAGATATAGATCATACAAATTTATAATCGGCTTTAACTACAAAGGGAGCAGAAATGCAAATACTATGCCTGTTGACTTTGTAATTAAGACACTTCGTTCATTGTCAACAACTTATCCAGACTTTCTCATTCTGCTTTTTTTTGATTCAAGACATCAAGATGAAGCATATTTTATAAAAAATAAAGTTCAAGGCGATAATGTGATTTTGCAATTTGAAACAAAAAAATTTCTGGAGTTTTGTGCACTTGTAAAACAGTGCGATGTTGTCATAACTACTGGAACTTCTACTTTACACGTTGCTTCTGCATTTAATAAATATATTATTCCGTTGTATCCAAATGCACCATACTACAGGAGCTTTGATCCTTTTTCTACTCTACCTATAAAAATACTGCATAAAAATAATCTTGAAGATTTAAATCCAGATGATTTGGACACAATAAAAGACACAATAAAAGAATTTTATATTTACCATAAAAACAAATAACCTTTTAAGGCTTCTAATTAGTCATATAGCTATCGCACTTGATATTAAAACTCTTGCAATTTTTACCTATACCAACCCGAAATTAGTTGATCCTGAAACTGATAACTTTGTCGCATGTTTTGAGCCCGATTTTTCTAATGTGCAAGACTCACTCTATTTTGGCACTAAAGAGATTGATATTAATTATCTATACAGCAGAGTGGATAAATTACTTCATTCTTAATTAGATAAAGTCAACAAAAAGAGTTTTTGTATCATCTTAACCTTGTAGTTTTTAAAAAACAATAGGATTATATTCACAAGATTGTATAAAATTTAAACAATAAACATTCTATAAAATACTCTACAATCGTTATAATACATACACAATTAAAAAGAATTTTTTTACTGTAATTTAGATATATGGAGAAT
>JALUWO010000250.1 GCA_027019405.1 Candidatus Altimarinota bacterium
GAGCAAGTTGAATGATATGACAAGAAAGTGATGATTGAGCTGTAAGACATTTTAATTGAGATATATGACTAGTCCGTATTTACAATAAAGCACTTACTCCATCAGAAATAAATTCTCTTTACATTGAATGACTAAGAAAACTTTGACCTTGAATAATGCAACAATACCCAGAACTATTTAAAGGTTGTGTATGATACTTTGACTTTAGAGAGTGAAATTTAAGTAATCTTATCACAGGAGATAATGCTACTAATAATTGAGCTACATTAACAACAGACCATTTAGGTTATACTAATAGTGCTTATAATTTTGATGGGAATGATTATATAGATACTTGAAAAGATTTACTTACCTGATGACAACCATTTACAGTAATACAATTATTAAAAGAAACAGCTGATAACACAGATAATTGATATTGGGGGCAATGACATAGTGCAGATGATTGATTAGTTAGTTTATATAGATCTAATAGCACAACTCTTACATATACACAATATTATGATGATATAGATTTTTCATATACACAAGATAGTAATATTCATAGTTTTACTATTACTTGGGAAAATGAAAATGTAGAATGTTATGTTGATTGAAATAATATATGAAACTGAACAGTATCTAAGAATCCATCAGTAAGTTGATATAATTTTATTATATGAAGAGTATATAGTAATTTAGACGAAAATTATATTAATGCAGATATATATACACATTTGATTTTTAACCGTGCTCTATCACAAGATGAAATATCTAAACTACACAATTTGTTTATGGGAAAATACATTTATCCTAATCCTAGATATACTCCACAATCATTACCTAAACCAGTATTGTATATAAACTGAAATCACAGTTGAGATACTTACTATGATATAAGTTGAAACTGAAATAATTGAACTCAAAGTTGATGAGTATGATGATGAAAAATATGACAAAGTAAATATATGAGTTTTGATGGAACTGATGATAAAATAACTGTATCTGCAAGTTGAACTAGTGTTGTAAATTATGATGAAGATTATAGTTGGTGATGATGGGGGTTTACATTTGATACAGCTAATAGTAGTCACATCCTAATAACTTGACAAGGTACTAGAGATAATCAAATATATATGGGACAAAATATTACATTCTTAATATATAATTGAAGTTTTAATGAAGTATTATTTACAGGGATTAATGCTAATCAACGATATCATATAATCTGAACTAGAAGCAAGACAGATTGAATGAAATTATATGTAAATTGAGTATTAGTAGATTCAAATACATTTACTTGAAATGCAAATAGTAAATCAACTAATGATAGACTATGATGTTATTGAGATACAGATTCTGATTGGTTTAATTGAGAGATGACAAATATTAGAGTATGGGATACTGTATTATCAGCTAAACAAATACAAGAACTATACTATGCTGAGAAATGAAATTTTATTAACTAATTAAAATAAACAATGGCTATTAAAAGAATATATGGAACATTTAGACAATACTATACTAACAGATGAGTAAGATACAACCCTAGCTTCTATTTAAATAATATGTATCAAGATTATTTAAAAGCTGGACTTACTAAAACAATTGATAATATTATACCTGAAAATAGATACACAGCAGAACTAGCACCTGGAATAAAGAAAATGACTAGATTTGCAGTATGAGAATATGATGATACATATGTAAATTGAGATGAATTTAAAGCTAATATACAAGCAGTATGAGCTCAATTCAATATACAAATGTTTGATACAGTAGATGAAGCTATCGCTTGGATTAAAGCAAATACAGATTTAGTAGAAG
>JALUWO010000251.1 GCA_027019405.1 Candidatus Altimarinota bacterium
TTAGGAATAAACTATATTCAAAATTATTTTCCTACGTTCTTTTGTTGTATATCTAATAAGAACTTACTATAAGTTCATATAGTTTGTTGTTCTTTATATTTTCATCTCAAATAAACTACTGTTCATAATACCAAACTTGCTATAATAGTTCAAAATATTATTCTAAGTAATACATTATTAGATAAAAAAGCTATAGAAAGAGCTTTTATCCTATATTTAAATATATTCATTTCAAAATAAATTATTTGTTAAAATTGTATAAATACATATCATTATATGTAAAATATCATTTAAAATTAGTTATTAACTTTTTTCAAACTTTGAAATAACTTTTACTAATTCTACTTTGACATTTTAATATATATGAATTATAACCATTTGTTGAAATAATACAATCTAAGAAATATCATTGATATTCATAATTAAATGATTTTGTTCTTTTATTATATTTTTTCCCTAAAAAAGCAAAATAAACATGTCATATATTATTTCATCTATTTTTAAATATCCCTTCTTTTTCTTTTTTAATTATTATCTGTACAGGCATAGCATTAGGTAATCATTTCATTGAAAGAGATGATGCTTGTACAAATGGTGTCATTGCTAATATTTGGTTTCTTGCTATAAAATCTTCTATAGATTTTAATTTATTTAATAAATCTTTTTTTGCATCTCAACCAATATTGTATTCTTGTGGATCTAATTTATTTATTAAATCTCTTACAATTTTTAACTGTCATACAGGGTATTGATATAATGATAAATAATTAGTATCTTTTTTACTTTCTTTTAAGTTTTTTAATCCCATATAAGCAATCCCATTTTTTGCACTCCAATACATAATATTTTTTATTAAAAATCTTTGATTTGCTCATTCTCCAACTTTTTTAACAACAACTATTTTATTTGGTAATCTCATAGATACAACTTTATATATCATATTTCTTCATTCAGATCATCTAATAACAAAATATCATTTGAAATTACCTAAAACTCTGTCTATTGTTGTTATATTATTTTTTACAATTGAATTAGAAATTGGAGCAAAATAATTTCATACTATTACTATAGCAATTGAAATTATTGAAACTCATAAAAAAAACCATAACAATTGTTTAATTAACACTAATTTATTCATAATATCTACTATAAATTAATAAATTCCTAACATACTTTTATATATTAAATTTTTTATATCTACATCTTTCAATTTAAGATTAATATCAGTTAATATTGTAATTATTTTTTTATTAAATACCAACTTTTCTTTATTAAAATTTGTTGTTATACAAATAATTTCATGTTTATTAGTACTTACATAGTTTTTTATTATGTTAATATTATTAATATCTCAACTTAAATTTTGTGCTGTTAATATGTTAGGATTAAAACTAACATTATAACAATTAGTAAATAATTCCTTTTTTTTAATTAATTTACTTATTTGTTTTCCATTATTATCATAATGTTTTAATATATTAATTATATCATTAAGTTGTGGATCTTCAATTCATTTTAATTTTACATGTTGTTGTATTTCATTATCAAATAATTTAAAGAATAATGATATTATTCTTATATCTTTTATATCTTCTATATTTAGTTTTGAATAATAAAATCTTTTTGTTTTCTGATCTATATTTTTACATAAATATGTTTTTATTTTTTGATTTTTATCAACACTTATATCTCTTATTCATATTGCTTTATCATTACAATATTTACTATACACATCTTCTATAACTCAAATACTATCACCTGACAAATTATTATATTCTTTTACAAAATT
>JALUWO010000252.1 GCA_027019405.1 Candidatus Altimarinota bacterium
CTAGAACATTTTAAACTTATGATTTTTGATATATTTGAAAAATGCGGGTATCGTATTATTGGGGTTTATGAGATATAATATAGTTGTTAAGTTAAGTGGTTAATATTACCTAGAATTTATTATCTCCCATTGAATAATGAAAGAATCCCCATCTTTCATCTGGGTCAGTTAATTCTATCTTGGCAATGTGATGATAATTTGGAGGTACAACCTCTGAATATAAAAAAAAGATAATTCTTGAGTATTTATTTCTATGATAAGTCCTGAAAAATCAAGTTTATAGCATTTTTCCAATACCTTATGTTTTTCCGATGGAAAATTATCTTTATATATTTTATTATATGTTGGTTGAAAATATCTGATTAATCCAGCTTCAATTAAACAGATCTGTTGATATTCAGTCAATGGATTATCCAAAATGCTATGAAATCTTTGAATATCTCTATAGTCTTTAATTTTTGCATTTGACCGACCATCCATAATTGTAATAACTTGATATGGCATGTACTCAAAAGTTAAAACATAAACTTCATCATCTGGTGATGAATGTTGAACATCTGCTAATATTTTTTGTAAAGTTGAATGACTTTTCAATCTGTCTATAGCTGAACGATTGCCACTATCACCATAAGATTGACCAACATATAAAACTTCTAAGTTTCTGAGCTCTTTATTTTTAACATGTATTTGACTTCCAAGACCTAGTAGGTTTGCAGGTAAATTACGAATATTTTGATTTTCAGCGTTAAAGGTTATAATTTCTCTATGAGGATATTTTGAGACTTTAACTCCAGTTGCATTATCCAATAAAGGAAAATTTTGCTTGAAAGATAGTTCTCTTTTTTCTCCATTGATTTTGTATAATAAATTACCTGTTATTGTTTCATCTTTATATTCAAATGTATCTTTGCAAAAAGATAAACTAGGTATTTTTGATATAATATAAATATGACAAACATCTAATACTTCTTGTACTTTTAATGGTATCTCTTTGTCTGTATTTATTTCAGAGGATGGAATCATAATCCACCGTGCTGTATACATTCCAACAGCAAACTCTGATAAATATTCTCGTTTAGAATTACTCACCTAATTTCCTTATTAATTTTGTATGGATTTATTCAACGAACACTTTGTATATTTAATACGCTATATGTCAAATAACTATCATTTAAATATTTTTTATCATTTTAGCTAAAAAACAGAGCTTTAGATAATTTTTAACTTGTTTCAATAGAAATAAACTCTATAAGCTTAAGAAAAAAGTGTGTTTTTAATGCTTTTTTAGGCGTTATATGAATATCCTTTGTATTATTTATCATATTACAGTATTAAATATACAATTTATTTCTTAAGTGAAAGTAGAAATTTGAAGAAGAATAAAATAGCTACTCGGTAGCTAAATATATGTCTTTTTATGTCTTGTCTTGATAGATTAGAGCGTTAAAATTGGCTATTTTAGGGCTTCTATATTTTTTTAAGATTCTCCAGCATCCGGAGCCATTTCATTTTAAACCCCTAAATTAACGACTTTCAAACAACTTTTACATTATTCGGTGTCATTTTGGTGTCATTAAATATTTCCTAAAAAAGAAGCTCTTTTCCTATTTCTAATCTTTCACTTCATATATAACTGCAGTACCTGCTAAGAGGTCGTGGAGAGCTCTTTTGTCTTTTCTAAACGCAACCATTAGAAAACCAATAAAGAAGAGCATAGAGGGAATATAACCTAGCGAACGGGTAATGGCTTGTTTGTTTGTTATATCATTATATGTTTTTGTATCTA
>JALUWO010000253.1 GCA_027019405.1 Candidatus Altimarinota bacterium
ATTATAATTCAATTTGAGGTGGACAAATGGATAATAACTTAATATTTTTTTTAATACTATTTTTTATATTTGCATGGATGTCAAGTAGCGCACCGATTATAGGCTCTTTGTTGTGGGGAACAATTTATACCGGAGCATTTTTACAAATGTTTGGCAAAATGCCTTTGGAATATTTACATATTTATCTTGGTGGTGGTTATTATTATTTGAATCTACTATTTTTTCCTCTTGTTTTTTATATTATTGGTAGCAAATGGAATAAAATAAGAAATGAAAAGATACAGCAAAAAAAAGATGCCAAAGCAGATGATTATATTAACTGTCCTATTGAAATTTTAACCTTTAGAAGTGCAAATAATCTTTTTACGGCAGGTAATAATTCTATTTCGTTTAGGGCTAGAAATAATTCTGACATGGCATATCTTTTTAAAATTGATCTGTGGGTAGGTAATGAATGGAGAGATAGTGGATATAGAGAATTTGAAATTGCTCCAAAAGAGATTAAAGAATTTAGTATTTTAGGCCCTGCATGGAGAAAAGCAGGTGATATTCGTATATCTAACTGTAGATGAAAAATCAACTATAGAGATAAATTTCGTTATAAAAGGATAAAAAATGTGGTACAAAATAACGGATAATGACTTTAAAAATTTTAAGATAGAAAATATAACTTCTTCTTTAGGAGAAGTTACTTTTTATGCTCCCTATGAAACAATAAATGAGCTAAAAAAGGTAATTAACAGTTCAAGATTATCTGATGAAGAAAAATTAAATTTTATGTCAGGACTTTCTACTGCGGAAAGAGCAAGAAATAATTTTGAAGGGCTTGACCATAGTATTCAGGTATTAACAACTACACTAGCAGAAGGAGCATTGCTTGGAAATTGTAACAGATTTGTTTTACCAAAGTATTCTGCAGGGTTTTTAGATTCATCTAATATTCCATCATTGGATGATGGAGAAAAATTTGAAGGAAAAGGGTATAAACTATATAATGTATCTTTAAAAAACGGAGAATATGTTGTGTGTTATAATAAACAAAACATCCTTGGAGATTTTAAAGGATATATTTTTACAAATTATCGTATCATATCCGTTAATATGAAAGAAAGCTTTATGCTGGATTGGAAAGAATTAAAAAGCATTAAAAAGAAATCGTTTTTGCCAGGATGTATATTAAATGGAAGTTATGATATAAATATTTCAACAACTATGATTAAAATTGCTGAAAGTATGTTAGAGTATGACTTTATAGCCAATGTAATTATTGAAAGAATAAGAGGAGTTGTCAATAAATTCTCCAGACTTTCTTTTGATAGATATACAGAAGCAGAATATAAAGGGATTTTAGATACTATAGAAAATATTCAAAATTCAAAAAATAGTAAGTTTTATTTCTATATTAAAAAAACTGATATTTCAATTCCTATTGTGGATAACTTGGAAATATCGCTCTGCGATATTAAAGAAAACACTCAAAATACTTCTGCTATCGCCCAAATAGAATCCCACCCAAAAAAAAGAGGAGCCTATATCATCCGAAATGTAAGTAATGATACTTGGAAATATAAAGTAGGTGAAGAGACATATACCATTGAACCACAACAAGCAAGAGCATTAATACCAGATGGAGTGCTTGAGATATCTGGTATAAAAGTAAATATAAAAGAGAGAAAATAAACAATGAGTCAATCACTTCAAACCATATTAAACGACTTTATAAAAGAAAAAGATAAATCAGTTGTTAAGAAAAAAAGAACTTTTGAATCTTATA
>JALUWO010000254.1 GCA_027019405.1 Candidatus Altimarinota bacterium
GTTATAAATTAATTTCAGTTTATAACTAATTAAAAAATTTATTGAAAAAAAATAAAAAACCTTATATTATATATGAGGTTTTATTTTTTATAAAAAGTAAATGAAAAAAATATTTTCTGTTATAATTTTATTATTTATGTTTTTACAAAATATAAATTTTGTTTTTGCTACTCAAATAGATTTTGATAAAATTTTAAATTGAAGTTCTACTATAAAACAACAATTAAATCCTAAAAAAATAATAAAGAAAAAACAAATTAAACAACAAAATACACAAAATGAGAGTAGACTTAATTTGATAACTACTTTTAATGAATGATTTGTAAAAAAATATATTCAAGATAGAAAACAAATTATAGAAGAACAAAAAAAAATAGAAGAATTAAAAAAACTTTCTGAACAAGAAAGACAAAAAAGACTTATGCAGTATTGATTACTTTTAAAAATATATTCTAAGATAGAAAAAAATATTGATAATGCTGATTATATTTTATTAGTAAAATTTAATATAAATTGATTAAATTATTTTAATTATAAAGGGGAGAAATATATTTTTTATATTAAACCTTTTATATTCCATAATTTAAGTAAAAATAAAAAATATCAATGATTAGATAAACAAATAAAACAAGATTTAAAACAATTACTTAATATAAATGATTTAGTCCAACTTAAACAAGCAATAATAAAAATACAAGATAAATATCATTTAAAAGATTTTTATCAAATTATTCCTTTAAATCAAATATCTAAGTTTTTTAATTTTAAAATTTGATGACTTTCACAAGAAAAATTTCAAATAAATTTAGAAAATATGAAGTATTATAATAGCCTTTATTATATTCCAAATAGGCTTAAAAATAATATATGACAAGATTATATTTATTTTTATTTTCCTGTCTCAAAAAAATTTATTGAGGATATTGTGGATAGAAATATAGATGAAATAGATTTTAATAAATTTTATTGTGTATGATTAAAATATTTAGATAATTTTTATACTATTGATAAAACTATTTGTAATTTTAAAGAAAAAAGTATTAATAAAATTATAACTATAAATTTTAATAATGTAGAAATATTAAAAAAATTAGATTTAAATATTGTAGATAGATGAAAAGAAATTCTTGATATAATTATTATCCTTTTATGACCTATATTTGCTTATTTAATTTATCTTTTCTTAAGATATTTAAAAACTGAAAGGCATCAACACGAACAAGATACATTATAAATTTAATAAATTAAAATATAACAAATGCAAAATAAAGATATAACAAAGATAGTTCTTAAAATACTTATAAGTATAATATTGTTTGTAAATATAGTTATTTTTTTCTTAACAATAGCTATATTACTTATTGATTGAAAGTGGTTTATAATGATAATATATTTTTTATTGTTTTGATTAGCAATAATGTCTTGATATAATTATAAACAAAAAATAGATGAAAAAAATCAAAACTAATTAATTTTAAAATTTAATATAATAATAATGGATTTCATAATTCAGTATATAATTCCATTTTGGAAATTTTTATCAAATTTTGCTTCTACATTAAATACAAATATTGCTTTTAATGTTAATATAAATGTAATTTATTTTTTATCTGTGCTTGTTATTATATGATACATAGCTTATGTATTCGTAAAATATTGGAAAGATATGCCTGATAAACAAACTTTATTTATTAGAGTATTTGTAGCTAGTTTTTTGTCGATAGTATTTGTATGATTATTATGAAGTTATATAAAAGATATTTCAGCTGGTAATGTGAGAATATTAAAAACAGAAGGATTTATTTCAGATGATAATCAAATGTCTGAATTAGATTTAAAGAATAAACTTAATTTTTATTGAATAAAAATTAATCCAAAAGATATACAAAAACTTAGTTTAAAAAATATAGATTGAGAAGAAAAAACATTATATTTTGGTTTATATTATCCTAACAATAATTTAGTACTAAAAAATAGTATAAAATTTCAAGTTATAACTATAAATAATGGTTTAAATACTATGAATTGAAATATAAAAGTTTTAAATTACGATAAACAAACTTGAAAAACAAATATACAAATTTCTATTAAATGATTAGATGCAAATGAAAATTATAATATTTATGCACTTAAAAATGCTTTATGAGATATAGTTATAAAAGATGGAGTACTTTTAAGAAAAATATTAGAAGCTACTTCTCAAAGTAATAATTTATTTATAGTTAAATTAAATGAGAATTTATATTTCAATCCATATTTAGTATATAAAATAGCTATTTCTGATAGTACAAGATTATCTTTAAAACAATTATGATTAAGATTTCCTTTTTTGTCTTTTTTGTTAGATAATACTAATAAAAATATGTTTATTTATGATTGATGAGATTATTATACATTAACTTTTAAAAATAATAGTTTTTTATGAGCTTTATTATCTAAATATGAGTGGAATGAATATTTTTGAACAAAACAAGAAATGGAATCAAAGAGATACTTAATAAATTCTTATATTTCAAATAATACTAATAGTATTGGATTATTATTAATGTGATTTGTTTATGATATAGTTATATTTTGAATAAAATATCTTGCATATATTCTTTATATATTTATACCTAGTTTAACATTGTATTTTATTAAGAATATAGTAAAGCCCGAACAAATTTAATTTATTAAATATAAAAAAGATGAAAATAGATATAAGTTCTATTAAAACTCAATTAAAAGACCAAACATCAAAAATAGCTAATTTGGTAAATCAAAAAATGCAAAATCAAAATAGTAAATTAAACAAATTAGGTTATACAATTTTATCATTTGTTCTGTTGTATAATATATATATTAAGATTTATTGATATGCTTTTTTTACATATTCATTAGGAGAATATATAATACATTTTATTTTGCTAATATTTTTTAGTTATATTTTATGATTTTTTGTTTTCAATAATATTTTTAATTTAATAATATTAACATTTTGAGAACAATTTACTAAATTAGTATCTTTTATATTTAAAAAACATTAAATATCTTATTGAAAAAAAAATAAGCATTATTATATTAATATTGTAGTAAAATAAAATTTATTTGTTTAATTAAAATGAAATGAAAAGAATATTATGAGTTTTAAGTATGTTTTTGTTTTTATTCACAATTATGTGAATAAATAATGTTTATGCAGATGATAATAATTATGTTTGTCAAAAACAAACATCTACATTAAAAGCTCGGTCAAATAAATATGTTCTAAAAAAATGAGATAAAATTTTATGAACATTTTATGCATCTAATGATAGAATTGCTAAAGATAATTGTATGAAAAATAAATTCATAATATCTGTAAAATCTGTTAAAACTAATAATACTATATTATGAAAACAATTAATGAAATGATATATAACTTCTAAAGATTTTATTAATTGAAATAAAACAAGATATGAAAAAGTTAAAGATAATTTTAATAGCTTAGCAAACAGTTGGGATATGGGTTTTAATTGAAGCCAAATTATAGATTGAAGGAAAGCATTAAGTCCTATTTTAAGAAATTTAAAATTAGTGGACCCTAAGTTAGTTAAAACAAAGTTTGATTGAAGTAAAAATAGGGAAATAATAAATTTAACTTCAGATACTCCTGAAGCAAAAGTAGTAAAAAAGATGCTAGTTTCTCCATTTACTAGCACTTGATGAAAATATAATAAAAATCAAATATATGTTGAAAGTTGAGATGATACTTTAAAAGTATATCAAAGACCTAATTTAAAAATGGTAATGTGAGTTGTAAAAGCAAATAATAAAAAATGACAAGAATTTATAAAAAATAGATATTGTGATAATGTTCTATGTGTATATAATACAAATGGTGATTTGTTAGTATATCCTAATCTATCACCAAATATAATAAAATCATTTAATATGTTGAATTGTGCTTGGGATTGAAAAAATTTTAATTGTGATGATAATAAGACACCTGCTTGAATACCATCTGCAAATCCATTACCATCTCCTGATTTACCAAATGATACTCCAAAACCTATACCGAATAATCCTAAGAATAATCCAGAAATTCCAAGTTTACCACAAATTTGAAGCCCTATTCCTCATCCTTCAAAATGAAGTTGTGGAAATTGAAAATTAGATAAATGAGAACAATGTGATATAACAGCTTGAGGAAGTTGAAATACTCTTGATGTATGTAATGCACCTTGAACAACTAATGAATGTAAATTTAAAATTCCAAATTGATGAATAGCTCCTGATGTTGATTGACCTTTTAATAATGATTTATATTGTTGAGCAGTTCCTTGAGATACTATAACAAGTGGATGAGTTACATATACAATAGTTTCTGTTAAAGGTTATCCTTCAAAAAATGCAACTTTAGATACTAGTAATCCACATTATGATATATTAACATTTACTTGATATTATAATGTAATTGCTAAATCTTCTACTTGAGCAATAATAAGTAAAAATTTCCCTTTGAGATATAAATTAAAAAAAACATATTTAGAATTTTGAGATTTTGATTGAAATGGAACATTTGATGGTAAACCATTAAAAGATATTGTTTGAAAGGATTTAGGTAGTTATGGTAATATAAAAGAGCTTGATAATATTAAAGATTTAATAGTTAAAGTCGATACAGATAAAGTTACATCTAAATATAATATGCAAAATAAAGTATGGAAATATTTTGTAAATACTGATAAGTTAGATACTGAGAGTTATAATGTAATTTCTAGAATAAGCACTATTAAATGAGCAAATTGAGTATGTCAAGGAAGTTGAGATATGTATACTGTTAATTATTTTAAAAAATTTTGAAATTTAACTACTAAACCTGAAATAAATCCAATAAATATTAGTTTTCCAAATCTTGTATCAGTTGATAGTCTTGATATACAACAAATTGTTAATGATAATTCTAAAATATCATTCCCTGCTTTACAAAAAGTACCTTTATTACTTAAGATACAAAATGATAATATTAATACTATTAGTATGCCTGTATTAAATGAGATATGATGAAGAATAAATAAAGATTATGATTTATCAAAATTAGATAATACTAAAATAAGTGATTTAACAAATTATGTAAATAAGTTATGATTTTTTATTGAGGGTTCTCAAATAAAACATTTAAATATGCATAACTTAACTTATGTATGGAAAAATATATCTATCTTTTATAGTAGTGTTAGAGATTGGAAAAATCATATTACTAGAATAATTCCTATACTTAGTCATTATGTAGAAGATTTATATAATATGGGACTATCTAAACTTAATAGAGATATTGTATATCAATGGGAATGATGATTATATATGAAAGATGATTGAAGCCATCATATGCCTTTAAATTCATTTAATAAATTAAAACAATTGTGAGCATTAGTTTTAATGTGAATATCTAATCAAAAAATTAATTTATCAAGTATTGATTGGATTTATAACGGTATCTTCTTAAGGTTTGCTAATAATAATGATATAAATTTAATGGGATTAAGTAAATTATGAGTTATATTAGCAAATTGAAAAAAGACATTAATAAAAGATGAATGTTCTGATGATTATGTAAAACAATTTAGAGCAGATAATTTCTCTAGTTGGGATTTAGAAAATAGTTCTAATAATATTATACATCACTGAAACTTAAGATATATGTGATTTGTAAAAGATAAATTTACTTGACCATTTTTACAATGGATACAAAAATATATAAATCCTAATGTTACTCATATTGGTATTTCACCTGCATATAATAAAGCATCTAATGGTAATAAAATTGATTTTATACAAAATTTTACTTGTATAAATAAAAAATGGGATGGTAAAATTTGAAATCAATGATTATATTTTTATGATGATTCAGAAGATTGGAAAAGCTCTTGATATAATAAAAAACAAAACTGATTATGATTGTTTAAAAAGTTATCTAAATTACAAAGTTATATGTATGTAAAAGATTGAAATGGTACTTTTCAAAGAAAGATATTGCCAAATGAGAAACATCTTGAAATAATTTATAATATGCCAATAAGTAAAAGTATATCTCCTAAAATATTGTATAATATAGCTATGAAAATTCCTTGAATAAATACACCAAAACCTGCTCCTTGGTTATGAGCTATTACTCAAGATTGAAAAGAAGGTAGTGTAATGATAACTTTATGAAAAGCCGTTTCTTCTTCATCTTCGTATACTGCATATACACCAGTGTGAGTATATCATTGAAGTAGTTGTATTCCTATTGTTGATTATGATTATTATTGTAATTATGATAAATTGTATGAAAAAGATACTAAATATGATAGTTGTTCAGGAAGTTGAACTATAACTTCAGTAATATATAATTGACCTTATAGGACTCGGTCTCCAAGTCTTCCTTCTTGTACAAATTCAACAAGAGAATGTACTGCAAGTTCTGATTATAAAGATGCATTAGTTAAATCGTATGTTTCTTCTACAAATGCATATTTATGACAACATATAATTAAAAACTGATGTGTTGTTACTAGTAGTCATTGTGATGATAAACATAATTTAATAATTAAGTATTATAATAATGATACTGAATCACCTAGTAATTTATTTAATACAAAAATATATCCTAAAAGTCAGGAATGTTATGATAGGGTTGTTTCAAATGATACATCATCAATAGTTCCAGTTTCTACTCCACCAACAAAAACTGTTGATATATTAACCTATTTAGGCTCAACTGATTTAATTGTTAATGAAAATACTCCTGCAATACATAGTAATGATTGAACAGTTTATGGTTTATCAAATTATTTATGGTTATCAAGAATTGATACACATACAAGAAAAGCATATAGTGTATTCACAACTAAGGATATATTCTATTTTACAGATAGTAATGATGATAAAACTTTATCAGAATGAGATAAAGTTTATGTAATAGATGATAGTTGAGATAAAGTTGATATATGAGAATATACAGGGTCTTCTATGCCTCAATGATTATGAATATATATACCAACAACTTGAAATGCTGATAGTAATTATTATTATTTTCCAGTAAAATTTAGTTCCAAATTGTCAAAAGCAGGAGGAACTTGAGACTTATGGGTATATTGACCAGTATACTTGTTAACTTGTGAAGATTCTCCTGATACCATATGTCATTACAATGATAATGATTATCAATATTTTGCAGTTAATGGTAAAGAATATGTAATATGAAGATATACACATCCTTGACAAGTAATTCATTTAAAAAAGAATGATGGTAGTATAGTAAATGTTCCTGTAAAAGATAGTTATAAAATATTTGTTAAAAAATCAAATTGATATTGGCAAGATTTATGAAGTGTACTTGATGTTCCAAATTGAACTGATATAAAATTAAAATGAGCAACAGTTAATGATAATGATACAGTAAATTTATACTACACAGAAAATTGAAATGATAAAGCTATTGTTTTAAGTGGTTTATAAATATTTATTTCAAGACTAGTTTAAACTAGTCTTGATTTATTTTAAAAATATATAATATGTAAGTTACAATTTATTTTATTAAATAAGAAAATAATTATGAAAAAACAAACTTTAATAATTGTATGATTACTTACTACTACAAGTTTATTGTTAACAGGCTGTTGAGATAAAAATACTAAAGCAGAAGAAAAAACTAAGACTCAACAACAAATTACTAAAATTAATAATAAAACAAAAAAAGTAATTAAGACTATAGATAGTAGATTAAAAAAACAAGCAATAGCAATATGATTAAATGCAGATAAATTAGATATAAAAAAATTTAAACAAGCTTATAATGTGTGGGTAAAATGTCAAAGAAGATTTTGTAAAAATGAATATGATAAAATTAAAAAGGATAGAATTACTTTAAGTTATTTTAATAAAATATCTTGAAAATTACATATTCCTGAAAATGCAATTAAATATGCTTCACCTATAGATATAGAAAAAGCTAAAACAAAGAATGGCTATAAAACTTTAACAAGTTGTATTATGTATTATAAAAAACAATATAGAAATTCAACAGATTGTATTAAGAATAATTATAAAAACTTTGAACATTTAACAAAAGATAAACAAAAAGAAATACAAGATTTCTTAAAAAATTGAAGTAAATATAATATTGATTTTGAAAATTATCTAAATGTAAAAAGAACTTGTAAATGGTGGAAAAATAAAAGATTTGAAATAGGTAATACTTTACAAGCTGACTTAAATAAAGAAAAAGAACAATGATTTAATGCAACAAACTTTTTTAAAGAAACATATATAGCATATTTAAAAGATAAGATGACACCACAACAATATTTTACTATGATGAAAGCTGTTTGTTGATATGATAAATTTATTAAAGCTCAAAAGAATAAACAATCACAAAATCAATGAAAATAAATAAGATATTTTTAAAAAAAGAAGATAATATGTTGTCTTCTTTTTTTAAAATATCTTTTAAATTTTTTAAACAAAAAAAAGATATAGAATAATTTCTATATCTTTAAAATAATAAGATTTATTTGTTAACTGCTTCTTTAAAGTCTTTCGCTATTCTAACTTTAACAATATTTTTAGCAGGAACTTTAATAGTATCTCCTGTCTTAGGATTTCTAGCAGTTCTAGCATCTTTGTGTACTTTTTTAAAAGTACCAATACCAGACACTCTAATTTCTCAGTTTTTAGAAACTTCTTCTCTGATAATATCAACTACAGCATTTAATGCTTTTTTAGCTTCAACTCTTTTAATTTCAGTTCTTACTGAAATTTCCTTAATCATTTCGGTTTTATTCATTTAACATATTATTAAGATATAAATTAGCTTTATATGTCAAAGCTGTATATAATATAAAGATTTTATAAATAAATCAAGACTTTTTATTGTATTTTTTATGAAATCATTATTATAATAATTGACTTATTAAAATTTATTTTATAATAATTTAAAAATATGAAAAGATATTATTTATCAATAAATAAAGGTAATGTAGAAATTTTTAATCTTGATGATAGTAAAAATAACTTTTTTAAAAGATTAGAAAAATTAAAAACTAAATATAAAAGTATACAAGAACTTACTCTTGATGATGAAACAAAAGAAATAATTTCTAAGTATAGATGATTAAAAATTAAACCTCAACATATTAAATATTTATTGTATGCAGTAACTAAAAAATTATGAACTAATGATTTAGCTGATAATGTTAAAAATACTTTTTTAAAAACTTATAAAAAGAATCCTGAAATAAATCCTATTTTAGTTTTACTTTTTAAATCAAATAAAACTATAGTTGATATATTAAGATTATTAGATTTCCCTAATAAAAATATAATAATTGAAATATTACAATCACAAAAAGATAATAAACAAAAATATGAAGACATAAAAAGAATACAAGAAATAGAATATATGACTAATAAAATGAAAAATAAAATTAGTTCTATAATTTCTTTTTGAGTTATGATGATAATAGCTGTCATATGAATTGGTATTGGTTTTAAAATATATCTTGTTCCTAAGGTAATAAGTTTTATGGCAGTAAATGCAAGTGCAATGGGTATGACTAATGATGTTTCTGGTAATAATTTAACTATTTCTATAATTTCTAATTATTTCTTTATATGAGTAATTATATTAATAAGTATTGTTCTGATGTTATGAGCCATCCGTCTTATTTCAAAAAAAACATTTTTTTGACTTATGCTTAAATTACCTGCTGTTTGACCTTTAATAAGAAAACAAAATAATATAAATATTTTGATGTTATATAGTTTTTATAATACTAATGCTAATGAATTTTATAATAAGCTTAAACAACAATATCCTAATTTAGATTTAGATTTTTATTGGGCAGATATTGCTGAATTAGTTTCAAAAACATTTAATAAAAGTGAAGAACAATTTTTTTGAGCTTCAATTTTTGATATAAATATAGTAGATACTATTGAAACTTTATCTTCTGTTTCTAATCCTGACAAACAAATAAAAATGGAAATAGATATGTATGTTGATGATTTACAAGAGTATGTTGCTAAAATTCAAAAAATAATGTTTTGAATTATTATGACAATAGTAGTTGTGTCTGTTTTTTCAATAATGTATGCATTGTTTTCTGTAATGACTGAACTACCAGCACAAATGAAAAAAATGCAAGATGCATCTTGAATGTAATAAAATATGATATTGAAAAAATAACTTTTATTATTATATTTTAAATGTATAAAAATTTATATTTATAATATAATTAAAAAATGAAAAAAATACTTACATTTGTTATGTTTATATTGTTATCAGTTAGTTTTTATACTAACACTTATGCTAAATCATATCCTTTAGAAACTTGAAAATTACAATATTGTAATGTTTATAAACCTTTAA
>JALUWO010000255.1 GCA_027019405.1 Candidatus Altimarinota bacterium
TTCAAGAAACGGTAGGTAAGGATATTACAGATTTGTATTTGAAAAAAGAAAATAATGATATTCAAATCAAAACTCTCGAAAATATGAGAGATACACTTTTGCCTAAGCTTATGAGTGGGGAAGTGAGGGTCAAATATGAGTAATACAATAAAATCATCTGTATTTGATGTCGAAATAACATCTGAAAATTTATTACTAATAGATAACGAAAGAGGATTAATAAACTTTGAAGAAATTTTAAAAGAGCTATCTTCAAAGTTAGATGATATTGATTCAAACAATACTAGAATTTTAGATATTAATATAAATGATAAAGAGACTTCAATTTGGTTTGATTCTTTTGATAATATAACTAATTTTTCAAAAGAAAATATCTTTGATGATACAGTATGCTTTTTATTAGCCAAAGATATGAACTTCCAATTTATTGAAAATAAAGAAAAACATCAAATAGAAAATGTATCTACTAATGAAAAAATCAGACCTAAAATACCAGCCCATTGTGTATTTCTTAAAAGTAAAAATATTTTATTAATGGAAGAAACAAGTAGTACCCCAACGATTTCAACATTACATAGAGGGATAATAGCTAATACTAAAATTCAAAAAAGTGATTTATATTTTAAGGCAAAATATAGAGAAAATATTATTGAAAGGTTAGAGCAATTTGTAGATAATATTCAATCTGTAGAGATGGTAGATATAAATATTGAAAAATACTTAAAAGATGCAGAAGATTCCGATGGTTATTTACAGAATTTTTTACATAATCCAGAAACAAAATTAAATGCAAAATTACAAGTAGAATCCACCGATTGGCGAACTAAGATTGTAAATTTTTTTAGTGATACTTTTAATAATAGGGTATCTAAGGAGCTTAAAAATATTAAAGTTACTTTTAAAGATGAAAAACAGAAAGATGATATTTTAACATTATATAACAACTTGGTGTACTTAAAAGTTGAAAAAGAGATATACTATGAAGATATATCAAATTTAAAAGAAAATGATAGACTAGAGTACTCAAAAAGTATATACAAAACTATGGTAGAAGCATATAATGAAAATGAAATTAATTAAATATTTAGGATTATTTTTAATCACATTCATTGCATTGTTTAATAATGCAATATTCAACATATATAAAAATATTATCTTTAGTGAAAATATAGTAATTTTATTGGTAACTTTAATTGCAGGATTATTTGGTTTTACAATTGCTGTAATTCCTTTTGCTATACAGCTTTTTAATCAAGACAATACAAATGAAAAAAATAAGTTTTTAAATAAACTTATGAAGAAAGATAAGTTTGATTTTTTTGTTAAGCCAATGTTTAATAGATTTATTAAAATGCTAAAATTAATGTTTTACCTTTTTGCATATACTTTTTTTATAAATATAATACAGATGATAGATAGTGAAAATATAAACTTCTTATATAATGAAATATTAAAAATACCAATAAAAAATTATTTATTATTAGCGATTTTCTATGTATATGCATTGTTAGTTATTGAATTTTTTATTATGCTAAAAAATATTATTAGGGATTTAGAAACCTTAGTATTTAATTTTTTTAAAACAAAACAGGATAGTAATAATGCCTATCCAACTACAACAACTGCTAAAGACTAAAAAGGAAAATATCAATGAATAAACTCATCCGAAACTCAACAGCAGAATTTTTAATCTTTACTTCCCAAAGTGGAGAAGATAGCATAGAGGTAAAAGTGTTTGATGAATCTGTTTGGCTTACTCAAAATATGATTGCC
>JALUWO010000256.1 GCA_027019405.1 Candidatus Altimarinota bacterium
ATTTTTCATTCAAATGGCCCTCAAG
Organism: Candidatus Altimarinota bacterium; assembly: GCA_027019405.1. Lineage (GTDB taxonomy): Bacteria > Patescibacteriota > Gracilibacteria > BD1-5 > UBA6164 > JALUWO01. The sequence continues at coordinate 26 of JALUWO010000256.1, forward strand.
ATATACAGCTTTGTGTATTAAGCGGGTGTGAATATATTTTAAAACATCCGACAAAAAGTAATTTAAAACATTTTTTATCTTACAATTTTACAAAAAAAAATCAACATACAATTGAAGATCGCTTAGATTTAATAAGAATTATTGGTGGAAAAAATATTGATACTACTATGAAAATAAATCAATTGCAAAATCCTAAATTAGAAAAAAAATTTAAACAATATAAAAACTTTATCGGTTTACAAATAGGTGCAGCTGATATTTATAAAATGTGGCCAATTGAAAATTTTATAGAGCTATCTAAATATTTAATTAAACAAGATGAAAAAATAGTTATTATAGGAATTAATAAAGAAAAAAAGTTAGGAGAAATAATTGCAAAAGAATGTGGAGTAAATGTTATAAATATGTGTGGAAAAACAACAATTGAAGCTTTACCTTTTTTGATTAGAAACTTAAAAATATTAATAACAAACGATACGGGTACTATGCATTTAGCAATAGCGCTAAGAACTCCTACAGTTTCTCTTTTTGCTGCTACTGATCCAAAAGGGATAGGACCTTATCAAGATTTAAATATCCATAAAGTAGTTTATGAAGATGGGAGTTTTATACAAAAGCTTCCTAAAAAGCAAAGAGATGATACTGCTATGCGATTAATAAAGACAGATGAAGTTATAAAAGCATATAAGGAACTAAATGAAAATTTGTCTTTATAATGTAACAACAACAATAAAAATAGGCGGTATTGAAACTTTTTACTGGGAAGTGGCAAAAGAGTTTCAACAAAGAAACTTTCAAGTTGAAATTATTTCAGGAAGAGGAAATTATATAAAGTACAAAGATATTCCTTTAAAACTATTTCCTTTTACTCCAAGAGAAAATATAATAGATTTGGGCAATAGATTTAAAAAATGGGGTGAAAGAATTAGTTTTTTTAAAAATGCATATCCTTATTTGAAAAAGCAAAATTATGATGTTTTTTTAATTCATAAGCCGTTAGACTTTTTTACTGCTTATTTTATAAAAAAAATAAATCCTAATATTAAAACTCTTTTTGTTTCAGGTGGAGAAGATTTTTATGGATTTGATAAATATTTTGTAAAATATATTGATTATGTATTTGCGGTAAGTAAAGATAATGCAAAAAGAATCCACTCAAGATATAAAAAAAATGTTGGAATATTACCAAACGGAGTAGATACTGATAAATTTAAACCTGATGAAAATTATAGAAAATTATTTAGAAAAAAATTTAATATCGAAAACAAAAAAGTATTAATAAGTGTTGGTAGAATTGTAGGTTGGAAAGGATATCAATTAGCAATTAAAGCATTAAAAGAATTAAACGATTTTTACTATGTCGTTATAGGAAGTGGGAAATATTTAGATGAATTAAAGATACTATCTAACCAATTAAATATTGAAAAAAAAGTAATATTTTTAGGTGCAATCGATAATAGCGAACTACCGAAGTATTTAAATATGGGAGATATTTTTATTCAACCTAGCATAGGTCATGAAGCATTTGGCATAACAATAATTGAAGCAATGGCTTCTAATTTACCGGTAGTTGCCAGTAAAAACGGTGGAATTGTAGATATTATCAAAAATAAAGAAAATGGATATATGTTTGAAATTAATAACACTAAAGATATGATTGAAAAAATATTATGGGTTGCTAAAAACAAAGAAAAACTAAATCCAAGAGAATTTGTAAAAGAAAATTTTACTTGGAAAAA
>JALUWO010000257.1 GCA_027019405.1 Candidatus Altimarinota bacterium
TATAATTATTGATATTACTTAAGTCTCAATCCCCTTGAAATCGGGTCTATTTGTAATTTTGAGCAAAGTTGACAACTTCTTTGCATTTGATGGTCTCAATCCTCTTGAAATCGGGTCTATTTGTAATTTCTCAAAAGTGGCATTATATGCCCGACAAGAAGCTGTCTCAATCCCCTTGAAATCGGGTCTATTTGTAATAGTCCACTAAAAAGAAGGTGTCAGCCTTCTTTGGAGTCTCAATCCCCTTGAAATCGGGTCTATTTGTAATAGCAGTCAAGAGCAAACGGATGCTCTAGAGGCTAAAATGTCTCAATCCCCTTGAAATCGGGTCTATTTGTAATAAATATGGAGAAAGAAATAAGCTACAAGTTGTGTCTCAATCCCCTTGAAATCGGGTCTATTTGTAATAAAAGCCCTAAAACCCGTTAAAAACGATGACAGCATGTCTCAATCCCCTTGAAATCGGGTCTATTTGTAATATTTATAGTTCTCAGCCTGGTACTGTTTATTCTTCTTATTGTCTCAATCCCCTTGAAATCGGGTCTATTTGTAATTAAAAGCCGTTGTAGAGGCGATTAGAGAAGATGTCTCAATCCCCTTGAAATCGGGTCTATTTGTAATTTAAAATGAAACCACAAGATTTATTAAATGAAGCAGTCTCAATCCCCTTGAAATCGGGTCTATTTGTAATTTGAGGATAAGTTCTATCTTACAAACACCAACAAAACAAAAGAAAAGTCTCAATCCCCTTGAAATCGGGTCTATTTGTAATAAAACATTTGAAAGGTGTTACTATGAAAATAATTAGTCTCAATCCCCTTGAAATCGGGTCTATTTGTAATTGAATGGAACAGTGATGAAATTATCACCTATAATAGTCTCAATCCCCTTGAAATCGGGTCTATTTGTAATAAAACATTTGAAAGGTGTTACTATGAAAATAATTAGTCTCAATCCCCTTGAAATCGGGTCTATTTGTAATACAACACGGCAAAAAAATATAAGTATCTTATATTTCGTCTCAATCCCCTTGAAATCGGGTCTATTTGTAATGAGGGAGATTTTGACAAAGCTCAAGAAGTCGCTAAAGTCTCAATCCCCTTGAAATCGGGTCTATTTGTAATCAAAAAAGGAACAAAAAATGATTGCATATAACTTAATGAATGTCTCAATCCCCTTGAAATCGGGTCTATTTGTAATCTCATATTTTGTGTTCAGTAAGTGGTAAGTTCTTACCGTCTCAATCCCCTTGAAATCGGGTCTATTTGTAATTGAAGGGTCTACCGGAGTTATTCACGGTACTGCTATGGTCTCAATCCCCTTGAAATCGGGTCTAATTGTAATCTAAATATAAAACTCCAAAAGAGTTCACAGAAGTCTCAATCCCCTTGAAATCGGGTCTATTTGTAATATAGCCCTTGATTAAACTAATTTAAGGGAGTTAAAAAGTCTCAATCCCCTTGAAATCGGGTCTATTTGTAATAATCAAATCAAATTGGAGTACAAATGCCGCATAAGTCTCAATCCCCTTGAAATCGGGTCTAATTGTAATAGTGAACTTAGAGAAATAAAAGGAAATATAAAAGATCTCAATCCCCTTGAAATCGGGTCTAATTGTAATAACAAACGGGGGTAAAAGCTTTTTAAGATAAATTTGATGAATCTCAATCCCCTTGAAATCGGGTCTAATTGTAATAAGCTAAACAACCAAAAAGAGATGAAGACTTGATCTCAATCCCCTTGAAATCGGGTCTAATTGTAAT
>JALUWO010000258.1 GCA_027019405.1 Candidatus Altimarinota bacterium
TTTTAAAAAACTATTGTAATATAGATGAAATTAATAGGTTTAATAAAAATGTATTAATACATCCTATTGAAGTATATGGTTCTATAAATAAAGTTTTATTTTATAGAGCAACTATTGAAAATAATTATTGTAACAAGATTATAGATATTTATGAAGAATGAAAAAATACTAAAAGAATATGTAAAGATTTTTTAAATTATTTATTATAAAATGGCAAAATTAAAAAAATACATAAATGAAAAATATCTAAATAAAAATTATTTAGAAAATTTATATGAAAAGTTTTATTCAAAAAAATCTATAAAATATTTAGTTTTGGATAATTTTATAAATTCTGATTTTTATAATATTATAGAAGAAAAATTAAATAGTTTGAATAATTTTAATATAGTTGATGAAAGAAAAGCTAGTTTTTTAAATAATAAAACTATTGTTTTTGATATTCCAGAATTAGTTGAATTATACAATTTTTTTATTTCTAAAGATTTTGAACTTTTTTTAAAATTAATTTATAGAGAAAGATTACAAAAATATAGAAAGATAAAATTAGATAGAAAATATAAAAAAAATGATGTATTAGAGAAATCTGAATTAGGAATTTATCAAATATATGAAAAATGAGATTTCTTGTGATGGCATACAGATATAGCAAAAGATATGAAAATGAAAGAATGTTTAGATAAATGATGATATACTGAATGGGATAAATGTATTGTTTGAAAATATGATGAAGTATGAGCTTTTATTTATTATTTATATAATTCAGACAATAATTGGAAAGAGAAATATTGATGAGTATTAGAGCTATGAAAAGTTAAAAATAATAAAATGATTGCTTATAAAAAAGTATTTCCATTAAGAAATAGATTAGTATTAATAAAATCATCAAATTATTCTTATCATAGAGTAACAAAAGTTGAAAAAGATAATTTTAGAATAACTTTACAAGATTTATTATATAAGCAATGAGTAAAAGTATGAGAAGAAATTCTGTATTAGATATCTATATTACAGATATATGTAACTTAAATTGTGAATATTGCTATGTAGCACTCAAAAAAACTGAAAAAGTTTGATTTGATTATAATAGTTTTATTTCTAAAGTTAATTTAAATCAATATGATACAATTAGATTCTTATGATGAGAACCATTATTAAAAATAGCAGAAGTTAAGAGAATAATAGAATATGTTTATAAAAAAAATAATAAAATAAAATTTGTTGTTATTACAAATTGATTACTTTTTAATGAAGATATTTTACAATTTTTTAACAAATATAATGTGAGTATAGCTATATCTGTCCATAAAAAATGAATTAAAAAACTTTTTGATAAAGAATATTTAATTACTTTACTGAAATTTAAAGATATTATTTGATTTATTTTATTGTATGATAATAAAGATATTACTTTTGCTACTAAAATATTTTTATTTTTAGCTAAAATATGATTTGATACTTTCTCTTTATCTCCTATAAATGATACAAATTGGGATAAAAAAAGTCTTTCTTTTTTAAAAATGGAATTAGATAAAGTAAAAAATTATATAAAATATAATAAAAATATAATTATTTCAGAAACTAAAAATAATAGTTTAAAACTTCTTAATACTAATAATTTTTGTAAAAAATCACAAGTTAATAAAAAGTGAGAATATAAATTATGTACTAGATTTGATAAAGAGTATATTTTAGAAGATAAAGATAATGTAGAAAAGATTTTAAATCTAGTCGAAAAAAATAATAACTGTAATA
>JALUWO010000259.1 GCA_027019405.1 Candidatus Altimarinota bacterium
TGTATCTTTATTGACTTTTCTTTCTTTATTAAGACATTCTTGACAAATACTATGTTTTCATCTAAATCAAGCAGGATTATTATTAAAGAATTGCCATAACTTAAATTGTCAACATTTATTACAAATTCTCCCATCATAGTTCCATTTATTTTTATCAATAATTCTTCACATTTTTTTTTATTTTAAAATAATTTTTAAATATCAATTTTATCTTGTTTTGATTTAATTTTATTTTCATACATCCTTTTGTCAGCTCTATGTATTAATTCTCATATTGAATTAACTTTATCTGATTTAGCATATCAATAAGCAGTATGTATTCATATTTTTTTCTTTTTTCATTGTTTAACTATTTCAATTGAACTATTTTCTAACCATTTTCATAATTTCTGCAATTTCTTTTTAATTATTTCTTCATCTTCTAAAGAAATAATATTAAATTCATCTCAATGTATTCTTGCAATATATGTTTTATCTCACTCTCAAAAAAGTAATTTAAGTATTCTTGCAAATTCTTTTATTAGTTTATCTCAAACTTGATGTCCATAATTATCATTTACTTTTTTAAAATTATTTAAATCAAAATAAATTAGAATAAATTGTTTTTGTTCTAGCCATAAAATATCTAAAAGATTATTAACAAATTCCTCATTCCATAATCAAGTTAGTTTATCTTTTGTAGTTTTATCATAAAAACTTTTTAATAAACTTATTGATTTATTTATTTCTTGTTTTGATAAAGTTATACATTGTTTTTGTTTATTATTTAAGGTTTTTATTTCTTTTAATTTTGATAAAACTTCATTTTTTAATTTTTTAAATTTTTCATCTTCCTCTAATCAACATTTTGTTTTAAAAATATTGACAATATGTGATATTAAATTGTCTTGTGATTGTATAATATTTATAATATTATTTTCAGTCTTTTCTGTTATTCTTTCAACTTTTAACACTCTATCTTTTAGACTTCTAATCCAATCAATTCAAGTATTAACTTCTTGTTTAATTTTTCTTTCCATTTCCCTTTTTTATATTATCTAATAAATCAAAATCCTTAAGTTGAATAAAGATTTGTAGTTCAAAACCTTGATTTGAAAATTTTAATGTATTTCCTTCCTTGTAAAAATCAAATTCTTGTTTCCCAAAATTTTTAAACCTATAAGTTTTATTTTTCTCCTTATCATAAACTTCAATATTTATTTTTCAAAAAGTTTTAATAAGAAACTCTAATAAATGATAATTAAATCCCCAAGCTCCAATTTTTCTAAAATAATGTTTAGAATACTTCCTAGTTGTATAGAAAGTATTATCTTTGTGAGAATAGTATCAAACTTCCCTTTTTTCTTTATTCTTTTTTAATCTAACAAAGAAATTAAAGTTTTTATGGTATAGAACATCCCCTGTATGTTCATCTCTTTTTATAACATCTCAAGTTATATTTTCTTTTATAGTTGCATTTTCTATTTTTGTCTTATTTTCTACTTCTTTTTCAATATCAATTCATTTTTCTTTTGCAACTTTTTTACTCCATTCTAAAAATTTATCAAACTCTTTAGGTGGTCATTTTGTTTCAAGTATCATTTTTTCTTAATTAATATTAAAATTTTTAAATAAATCTTCTTCAAATTCTTTAACTAAATCTTTTTTAGTTTTAAAACAATTAAAACAATTTTTATAGTTTTCTTTAAACTGTTCTTCATCCAACTTATGTGCTTTTATATATTGCTTTTTATTTGTTATAAGCATATATGAAAGTCATTTTATTTCTTTTTTAGTTTTTGAATTTATTAAATAAACTCAAATATACTTGGTTCCATTTGTCCAAGTTATATTTATTCTGATATTTTCTTTTTCAACCGAAAATACTGGATAAACTGAGTTTATAGCTTCTTTAAACATTTTTAGAATTTCTTGTTTTGTCATTTGTTTTATGGTTTATATAACTAAATTCCTATATGAATTTATAATCTTATTATATTCAACTATTCTTTCTCACTCTCAAACAGTAGAAAGATAATATTGAATATTGTCGATATTTGTCTCATATAATAATATTAATTTTTTAATAAAATCAATATCATTTATTTTTTCTGCTGTTTCAATTCATAAGATAATAATTTCAGGAACTATTATTTTATCTTCAAAACATAGTTTTTTAACTATCTTAATATTTTTTTCAAAATCTCAAAGAAAAAGATTTATAATCAATTTAATTCTTGCATATTCAGGATTAAGTTGATTATATTTCTTTTTTTCTATTTTTATAGCTCTTTCAATAAGATTTTGAGCTTCTAATAATGTTTCAAAATTCATTACATTATTTTCTAAACTACTTTCTTCTAACAAAACGACTGCTTTGAAATAATAAAAGAAAGCATTAGTTCAATGATAAAATGTTTTATTACTTTTAATAAGAAAATCTAAAATTTTATGAACTTTTTTATATTTTCAAGTATTCATAAAAATATCAATTAAACCCATATAAGCTTCTAAATTATAAGGGTTAGTTGATAAATATAAATTAGCAAGATTTTCTGCTTCTTTCTCTTTTCATTTCTTCTTTAATAAATTTGTAATTTCATCATAAATTTCTCAAATCATTATAATATTTATTTTATTTAATAAAAAGATTTATATAACTTTATTATAACTATATTTTTATTGTTGTCAATACTTTATTTATTATAATGAACTTTTTAACTTCTTTTCTAATAATCTTATTTCTGATTGTCATCTAATTATATTTTTTGCAACTTTTTTTATTTCTTTTAATAGTTGTTTAATTTTATTTTCATACTGTTTCTTATTCTGTTTAATTGACTGTTTAATTTTCTTATTTGCTTGATAAAAACTATTTATTTCTTTATTTATTTTATTATCAATTTCTATGATTTTATTTTTAGTATAAGGACTTTTAAATTTATATAATCATACTAAAAACTTAAAATAAGTAGTATAAAAGAAAAGTAGTTTTTTAGAAATATACATAAAATCAGTTTTATCAATATTTTTTAGAAGATTATCTATTCTTTCAAGTTTATTATAAAGTAGTTTTAATTTTTCATTTAATTCTTTTATCTTAAAATTATTTTTATTTATTTCAGTTAAGATATTATCAATTTTTTCAAATATTTTAATATTTTTAGGTTGTTTATATATTTTTCTTAGATTAACAAGTATTTTTTCTATTTCTTCTGTTTCTTTAATATAAGAATTATATTGCTCTTGTATATCTTCTATTTCTGGATTATAAATTGCAAGTATTTCTTTTTGTTTTTGTTTTATTTGTTCTTGTCTTTTCTTTTTCTCTTTTTCAATAATTTGTTTTATATTATCATAAATTATGAAAAATTTATCTAATATAGTAGTTATTTTATAAACTTCTTTTCATATATTATATTTTACAATTTTATCAATATTTTTTGGTAATTCAATTTCACTATTATTATCAGAATATAATATTTTTATTTTATTAGTATTTAGAATATAATTATAATACAAATAAGTATCATCGTAATCAACTTTTACTGTAGATTTATAAACTTTTTTAATAATCTGTTTAAAGTTATTAAAATTATAAATATATCAAAGTTTAAATGACCATATACTAATATAATCTTTTTTAAATAGTTTTTCAGACAAAAAAGATAAAGTTGAAAATATAATTTTTAAAAATAATTTGCTAATAAAATTAAAAATACTAACTATACCAACATAAAATATAACTATTATCATTGGTGGTGGAATTTTAAATAACCAAAGTATTAACATAAAAGCAATAGTAATTATAAATAGTAATGAAGACTTACTAAATATAGCTATTGTTCATACTATCAAAAATAAAAATACTATAAAAATTATTATAATATTTTTAAAATCCATACTTTCCCTGAATGTATCAGGATTTAATTTGTTTGTAGAATATCATAAAAGACTATCTACTATTAAAACTTTTATTTTTTTATTTTTATATATAATTCCTATTTCATTTTTATCCTTATTTAAAATAATATTTTCAATATTTTTTCTTTTTGTAGTTTCTATTATTTTTTTAGCAAAAAATAAGTAGTTTTGTTCTATTTTATTCATTTTATATTTTGAAAAATATTAAATATTTTTATTATATTATATTTTAAAAAATTATCAACACTAAAATAAAAATAATATACTCATAATAAGTATATTATTTTTGTAGTTTTAAAGATTTTAATATTATTTTTTATTAATTTCAAATTGAATTTTAACTTGTTTATATTCTAAATTAAATTTAAGATATATATTTCAAAAGTATATAAATCAAATAAAAATAATGATAGTTATTAAACAAAAGAATTTTAACTATAACTTAAGTAGTTTATATCTTTGTCTAAATAAAATTATTTTTCAAATAAACTTAAATAATTTTTTAATTGTTTTCATTCTGTTATTTTTTTAATTATATAAATAAATGTATTATTTATTATATAATTTTTTTTATAATTTAATTACTTTTTTATATTTTTTTTGAAAATAAAAAATATACTATACAAGTAAGTTTATTATTTATCAATACTTACTTATATAGTATGGAAGTATAAAAGAATTTATTTAATAATTAGTCAATTTAAAACTTCTTTTGCTTTTTCTAGCTGATTATCAATTAATTTAGCCTTATAAAGTTTGGAGTCAAACTCAATCTTTACATCAGGTCTTAATCAATTTCAAGGGTTAAGTCCATTTGATAAATTTCTTCAACTTGGTGTATACCATTTTCAAATAGTATACTTCAAATCAATATTATCATTAATCTCTTGAATTGTTTGGATAGTTCATTTTCAAAATGTTTTTGTTCCTACTAATTTTGTAGTCCAAATATTATTTTCTTTTATTCCTGCTGTTATGATTTCAGCAGCAGAAGCAGTGTTTCAATTTACAAGAATAACAGTAGGGAATCAATTTAATTTTCAATTTTTTTCTGCTTGAAAACTTTGATTTTGTAGTTTTCAATTTTCATTTAATTCTTTTATTTTTAAGACAGTTTGTCCTTTTTTAGCCCATAATTTATTAATTCTTATAGCTTCAGTCATATAACCTCCACCATTATCTCTTAAATCTAAAATAATTCATCTACAACCTACAGCTTTAAATCAAGCTAGAATAGGTTTAATCTGAGAATATATCTCATTTGAGATATTATTAATTCTAAGATAACCAAACTGATTACCTTTAAAATTAATAATTTTACTTTCATATTGTTTTAATTTTATTTTTTTTCTTTCAGAAATAATTTCTGAAATTTTTCAGTTTCTTTTTATAGTAAGTTTAACTTTTGTTCAAATAGGTCATTTAATTAATTTAGTAGCTTCATAAATATCTGCTACTTTTTTTCAATTAACCTTTAAAATATAATCTCATTTTAAAAGTCAATTGTCTGTATTATAAATATCAGTAATCAAAATTCATCTATCAGTATTTGATATACTAACTCAAATACCAACAAATGATTTAGTTGAAGCCAAGTCATTCTTTAAATCTTTTTCGGCTAACATATTTCAAGTTGAACTTGAAATATGTTTATAAAGTAGAAATGTGAAAGGGTCATTTTTACATTCTAACTTTACTTTTTCTCAAGTTCAAATAAATTTACAATCTTTTGTTTTTGTTAAAGATTGTTTATTTAAAACTTCAGAAATTTTTTCTTTTGGAGAAGTTGTAATTCAATTACAACCTCATAAAGAAACTACTGCAACCATTAAACTTAACAATAACATACTTTTTTTCATTTTTATTTTTATTTAGAATTTAAAATATTTTTATTTTTTAAGTATTTATATTATACATTTATTTTTTAATTTGTCAAGAAAAAAATAAACTTTTTTTACTTTTTTATTAAAAAACTTATAATTACATACTAATCACATTAGTTTTTGATAGTCTTTAACTGCATTTTAGACAAATATTTAAAATAATTTTCATTTATTTTTTATTTTAGAATTATATACTATACAAGTAAGTTATTATAAAAACTATACTTACTTGTATAGTATATAATCTTAAATTCTTTATCTTGATTTATTTTTAAAATATTTATTATATTTAATTGAAGATAGTTTTAATAAAATTCTAATATTAAAATAATGAAAAAAATAATTTTTGATGTAATAAATAATAAACTTGATAAATGAAAAGAAGTTGAGTTAAAGTGAGATAGTTTATCTATTGAGAAAATTAATACTAATCCTTTACAATATCTAAGTAAAGATTATTTTATTGATAACTTTTGAGAAGATATTTTATCTTATAAACAACTTTTTTTATTTTTAAAGAAATGATATTTATTAAGATTAAATAATTTTTATTTTCAAAAACAACTTGCTAAAACTAAATTAAAAGTAAATTATAATAAAAATGTAAAGAAAGCTGAAATAATGTATAATGAAAGTTTAAAAAAACTAAATATTACTTATAATAATAAAATAAATATTGCTAAATTAAAGTTTAATGAAAAACTACAAAAATTTGTAAATGATTGAATACAAAGAAGACAACCTAAAACACAACAAGAGATAATCACTAAGAGACAAGAACTTATGATAGAATATCAAGAAAAGTTTAAAGATGCACAAGAATATTTACAGGAAAAAAAACAAGATTATTTACAAAGAATAAAAGAAAAAAAACAGGATTATTTACAAAGATACAATGAAAAATTACAAGAAATAAATCAAGAAATAGAAAATCCAAGTTTTTTAGAAGATATTGAAACACAATTAGAAAATCAAGATGATATTTCAAATTTATTAAATATAAATTTTGGTAAGTTTATAGATAATTTTGAACAAGAAGAAGATAAACAATGAGAAGAACAGGATACAAGAACAATATTTAAAAAGATAGTATTTCAATTATTATTTTTATATTATTTAATAAGTAAAAATAATTTTAATTCAGATTTAGAAAAAAAGTTTATTACATATATAACAGATATAGCAAGTAAATATATAACTAATTGAGATAAACAAAAACTTAAAGAAATTATAGAAAAAGTATTCAAACCTTTTAATTTAAAAAAACAAATAAATTTTGATAATCTTAATAAACTTTTTTATAATATTGTAAATTATAATTTCCAACAAGTAAATAATACTAGATTTATACAATTTGCATTAACTAATATAAAAGAAAATCTTACAAGCTATTATCAAGAAGATAGTAAAATTGAAAAATATATTGATAGAGTAAATATAGTAAAAGTTGTATGATTTATAAGTTTAATTATATATTGGACTTGATTTTATTGAAGTGAATGAGATGAAATAGAAAATTTTAAGGATAGAATAGCTTTTATTGTAGATTTAATAATAATAAGAAATAATAAACTTTTTATTAAAACCCTTGATGATGAGTATAAGTATAAGAAGTTTACACAAGATGACTATAAAATTTTAAAAAACTTTTTACAACAAATTTATTTACTTACAATATTTACATACTTAATAACTGATAGTAAAGGTAAAGAATTAGTTATTGGTAAAGATGAAAAACTAAATATAATAGTTTGAGAATGAGAAGAAGGGAAAATTTTAAATTTACTTTCTTTTCTTGCTAAATTTGATGCAAATAAAATTATAGATAAAAAATCTATTGTAAATATCACTTGAAGTATAAGTAAAAAAATGTTAGAGTGAGAAAGAATAATAATAGTATATAATAAAGTATTTGTTGATTTTACTTATATTTTTTATTTTATCAATATTTTAACAGACCTTTTAAGAAGTTTTGACTATGCAAGTGCTGAATATCTAGTTTTACAAAAAACTATAATTTTTGAAGTTGAATGATATAAACAAAGAGTATTTGCACTCAAATTTGATGATAATCAAATAAATACAATATACAAGATAACTGATAAAAAAATAGATTATATCTTTAAAAATGCTAAAACTTATTTATGACTTAACACTAATAATACTGAAAAAGTTTATATAAATTATTTTAAACAATGGATAAAGTTTAAAAATATAAGGTTTGACCCTAAAACTTATGAGTATAATATAAAAGTAAGTTTTGAAAAAATATTAAAATATAGAAACTTTAATAAAAAAGTTAGTGATGCCTATACAAAAGCATTTTTTGAGATATTAAGAGGATTTTCGTATTTCAATTGAATTTTAACTGCTATTGAAACTCCTGTTTATTATAAAACTCATAATCACTTATTTCCTATTATATTTTTAGATAATATAGAAAATAAACAATTTGATGAAAATATTTTAATATGAATTAGTAAAAAAATCTTATATCATAAAGTTTGAGTTCATACACCTTTTATTTTAATTTTTAATAAATATATACATAAGAGTAAAACATTTAATTTACAAGTTTATTTCTTTAATTTTGATGTAAGTATAAAAGTTTGAAAAAATAATTTACATTTAAAACCAATAGATTTTACTATTTTAGAAAAATATATTTTATGAAAAAAAATAGTTCAATTAGATAATGAAACAAATGAATTAAAACAGTATAACATAAGTTCAAATTTTGATAAGATGTTTCAAAGCTTTCTATATGATAATGACTACAATGTTATACCAGAGAAAAAAGCAAAAAAAACAGTGATTAGTAAAAGATTAGATATATGAAGCAAAGAAGATAGAGAAACAAAATGAACTTGAAGACTTGACTATATAAAATTAGATTATTATTTGTATGCTTATGATATTTTGGCAAGATATGATGATTTTAAAGATAAGACAATAAAATATTTTGATAGTTTATTACAATCTTTCTTTCTTAAAATTCCTTATATAATGGATTTTAATATATTTAAACTTGTCTATAAATGAGTATTTCCAAAAGCAAGATTATATAGTTTTAGTTTAAATGAACTTACTGAAATTTTGAAAAGTTGATGAAAATATGAACTTTTACCACTTGAAATAAAAAAACAGATAGAACAATATTTAAGTTTATTAAAAATTGATGAAATTTGACAAAACTTTTTTGAGTGAATTATTAATCCTTATTTATTTAGATTAGATTTAGAAACAAGACCACTTGTAGAATTATCAGAAGAAGAATTTTATAAAGCAATTTATAGAATGTTAAAACTTTTATGAGTTGATAACTATATAACTTTACAATATGATACTTATATAAATGTATTTATGGCACTTTATAGACAAGTTTATTGAGATGAAGATAGTGAAGAAGAAATTAAAGATGAAGAAATTATGAAAATTATAGTTGCTACATATATAAAATTATATAGTATAAAATATTTATTATTTACAAATGTTTTGCAAAAATGGTATATAATAGATAAACTTGTAAAAGTATAGTATACAAGTAAGTTATTAAAAAAACTATACTTACTTGTATAGTAAGTATAGTTTTTATATAATTTTTATTTCTAAATTATTTTTTTATTATTTTCTTTGATTTTCTTATTTTTTTCTTTGATTTTCTTATTTTTTTATTTAATTTATATTTTAAGAATCTTAACCACATTAGTGGTTTAAAAACTTTTTTATTTGAATTAAACATAATTTTATCTTGAGTTCTTTCAATCTCAAAATAAATATCCAGTATTGAATTTTCATCAATACTTTCTAAGAATTTCTTTTTTTCTTCTGTCTCCCCTTTTGGAGAGTTTGAGAAATTAGAAATTCTTATTTCTTTGTATTCTATCAATACTCAAGGAGTACTGGTAAAGTTATAAGAAACATCAGTATTAATAAAACTTCTTTTACCAATACCACAAATTCTTATAGCTTTAGCTTTAAGAATTTTATTATACACTTCGTCTGTTGGAAGGAAGTGTAATCAATTTATAGAAAGCAAATTATAATATTCGCCTTCTCATTTTGAAGAATATTTAAATCAATTAAAGAAGAAGCCTAAATATCATTTAGCTTCTTCAATTGTTAAATCAGTAGAATAATTAAATACTTTCATTTTTATTTTTTTTTATAATTTAAAATATTTTTTATTTTTTAAGTATTTATATTATACATTTATTTTTTGATTTGTCAAGAAAAAAATAAACTTTTTTTACTTTTTCATTAAAAATATATAATTACATTAGTTTTTAATAGTTTTTAACTACATTTTAGATAAATATTTAAAATCATTTTTATTTTAAATCACATAAATTTTTATTTATTTTTTATTTTAGAACTACATACCATACAAGTAAGTTATCTTA
>JALUWO010000260.1 GCA_027019405.1 Candidatus Altimarinota bacterium
TATTTGAATTTCAAATTATAGAAAAAGTTATTTCTTGTTTGATAGATAAAAAATTATGTAAAAATCACAAGTAATGGCTTATACTATAATTATTATCTTTGAAAGGTTTAATTTGAAAGTAAGTGTACTTCATAAAGTTTTAATTAATTTTTAAATGGAAACACCATTCAGTTTATTATACTTATTTTATTATTTTTTACAAAAAAAAGTTAAAATCTTTTATATATATTAAGATTAAAACATACTATTTTATTTTATGCTAAAGACATTTAAAATAGATTCTGAAACAAGTTCAGAATAATAAAATAATCTATTTTTACAAAAAAACAGACTTTTAGTAAGTCTGCTATTTTTTAATAATTATTTTGTCAATACTCTTCATAATAGTATTGATATTTTCTTATTTTTTTCCAAGTTTCAATTCATTTTTTTATTTCTAAACATTTTTGATAAAGATTTGTATCTTTGTTTTTAATTAAATTACAATCTTGTTTATTATATTTGCTAAATACTATTTTCATATAACAATTTTCTTTAAGTCATCATTTTAATCAATTACACATAGAAAAATCTAAGTTTTTTAGTTTTTTTTGCTGTTCTTCGTAAAGTTTTATATGTTCTAATGTTTGTTGATTTAATTTATCACAATAATCTTTAGTTTGTTTTATAACTTCTTTTGGAATTAATGTTAGTTCAGATAATTCCTTATTATAATCTATTCAAAAACAATTTCATTTAATCTTTTCTATAATTTTATATTCTTTATTAATTTCAGGTCAATTATGCTTTTTATTATCGTTAGTAGAACCAGTTAATGATATGTTAGTTTTCTGATTTACAGAGTTTTTATTATTCACAGAATTAACTATTTCATTATTGCTAATTTCTTTAGATAATTTTTTATTATTTACTCAGCTAGTGATATTGTTTTTTTCTGATAAAATCTTTTTTTTTACAATAGTTTTATTTTTATCATTAACATATTTTTTATTAATGTTATTTTGATTATTATTACATCAAGTTAATAATAATATTACTCAAATTAAATAAATTAATTTTCTCATAGATTTAAATTTATGTATTAAAATTATCTAGAATATACTGTATGGTAATCTAACCGTTGATTAGTACCACCACAACCTCACAGTCTAAGATTAGTACACCGTGACCAATGTGTTCAAGCAGAATAATATACATCTATAGATGAAAAAGTTCCATGAAATGAATAATGTCTATCTCAAGCCATATAACACATAAGAGCAGTTCATGCCATTGTTAATGTACAATTTTTAACATCATGAGCATCATCAAACCAATCTTTTTTAAGAAAATGACTTTCAGCTCACCGACCATCTGTAAGCCCTTCATAATTTATAAATATATTTGTGCTATGAGAATAATCATAACAATTTCAATGATTACACTTATTTCAAAAAGCATTTGGAGTATTTGTAAGTTGTCACCAAGGTTTAGCAGTAATAGTAATTTTATTATAAAATCCATTATTCCGATTATTAGCAAACTTTATAATTACAGGGTAATAATGTTTTATATCTCACTTAAGCCTAATTGTTTGTGTTTTCATTTGAATAGTTTTTAGTCCGTTTATTGCAATATCTCCATTCACATCCAACTTTGCTTTTGGATTTGTAGTTCAGATTCAGACGTTTCAGTTATTTTTTACTACAAATAAATTGCTCCAATTTCAATGAAATCATTTTTCCCATATCATCCAAGCAT
>JALUWO010000261.1 GCA_027019405.1 Candidatus Altimarinota bacterium
GGAACTTTTGATGATTTTTTATACTTTTTGACATAAAAACTATCTCCGTCCCATTATTTATTTAAAGCATGTAAAAAAACTTAAACTATTAAAAATATACTATATATTATTAACTATTTACAATAAATTTATATCATTAACTACCTTTATATAATTAATTATAGAATATTATTTTAGTATGTATATATGTTATAGTTATTAAAGATAGTTTATTTTATAATTAATATTTTTTATGTTAGCACTATCTATTTTAATTCTATACTAAAATTATTAGATTACTTATTTTTTTAATATTATTGAACATGTTATATATTTATAAACTTTCTATATGATGTTACTTATTGTTATAATGTTACATAAATTTTATAATGATAGTAAAAACTATATTTTTTATTAATTTTATTAAAAAAAGTGTAAAAAAGGGTCAAAATTACCCCCGTTGATCCGAAAAAATCAGGAATTTGGCGGAACATCTCAGCGAAGGTTTTGGGTTTTTGAGAACCTTCCTGGAGATGTTCCAGTTTGGCGTTTTTTCGGGACCCTGCTCTCAGACCAGGATTTCGGCGATTTTCCCAAATTTCGGGTTTTTTGACGTTTTTTGACGTTTTTTGATGTTTTTTTATGTTTTTTATGTTTTTCTATATTTTTCATATTTTTCATATTTTTCAATCTATTTAAAAATTTTTAACTTTTATAGTTAATATATTAAACTGATGTTAAAATGTTTGTTTAAGTAATTTAATAATACCTATTTAAATATATATATGATTTAACTATTTTAACTTTATATAAGAAATAACTATACAAATATATTTACTAAGTTTCAGCGCAACCCATAATAGAGCGGCAGCGAGCATCTAGGCTGGATCCTGCGTCTCCATGGGAGCGACCCGGGTCCCTAAGTTTCCAAAACTGGTTAACACACTAAATATTATGGCATTGCTGATATCAAAGTATTTTTTATATAAATTAAATCAATTAATACAAAATTATAAAAATAAAATAAATAAATATAGTCTATTATAAGTTTAACTTATCAAATTATTATTAAAAATATTAAAATACAACTCAAATCTATTAATTCCTTAAACTTATAGAAAATAATCTAACTTTTACTAAATTATTATGTCGGACCTGTCCTTATTGGTGATTCCCTATCCCAAGTTTGTTCGATCTCATAAACTCTGCGTTCACTCGAATTTAAGATCTCTCACGAAACTCGCTCCGTTACTCACTTCGTTCCGTTACTCGACGTCCATCAGTATTGCTCACGCTATCTCATCATGTTAACATCAATGTTATTAAAATTATAAACGCTGCGTCACTCGCGTCCATAATCTTAATTTCCATTGATTCAAAAATCTTTGCGATCCTCACTTCGTTCGAGTCACTTATTTTTGTAACATGGTGAGTGGATTAAAAGTTTATGTCATAGAAGTTTCTACGACCATTCGCAAGCTCATTAACTTTTGACATATCATAGATCTTGATCGCATGCTCACTTCGATCTATTAACTTTTTTATAATGCCCTCTTGCTATCACTCAAAAAATCTTTGCGATCCTCACTTCGTTACGAGTCACTTATTTTTTATCGTTGGGTTGCTTGCGCGATCTCCCTGTCTTCACGGTTCGAAGGAGTCATGTCCCCGACATGTTAGAACCAAGAACGCTCTCATATCCGACTCGTAAACTCGCGTCCACTCCGCGTAGCTCTCCACACGTGCTCGAGTTATTTGTT
>JALUWO010000262.1 GCA_027019405.1 Candidatus Altimarinota bacterium
TATCTTGTTTAAATCAATCTTCATCTCTCATTTTCCTTTTTGAAAATAATAGCTGATTTTTGAATTTACAGAAGATTTATGACACTACCTTTGTCCTGATACTTATACAGGTCCTAGATATAAAGATAGACTTATAATTATAGCTAGAAATATTGGTATAGTTTACTCAGAAACAAATTATATTAACAAAGATAAAGATGTATATATTTTAGTTAATTATAAAATTAGAAATACTGAAAACTATTGGTTCCCAGTTAATAATATTGGAAATGTATGGGAATATGAAATTAAATACGACTATGGAGCTAACCAACTAAATATTAATTGTTAAATTTATAAAAAAGGAGAATAAATATTCAACATAGAATAGTTTATCAAATTAGAGAAGTTGATAAGGTGGTAAGAATTTTACGAATGTGGTCTCATTATGGCGAATGAGATAACAAATCATTGGAGAGAAATATTTGACCCTGCGGCTCAAATATTTCTCAACTCAGCGTTAACTATAAAAAGGAAACACATAATGAAAGTATTTTTAAGTTGGTCAGGAGATATTAGTCATAAAGTAGCAGTGATATTTAGAGACTGGTTACCATCTGTAATACAATCTATTGAGCCTTATGTATCATCTGAAGATATTGACAAGGGCGCTAGATGGAGTACAGATATAGCTAAAGAATTAGAAGATTCAACTTTTGGAATTGTTTGTGTCACAAAAGAAAATATTCATACATCATGGTTAAATTTTGAGGCTGGTGCCTTATCAAAAACAATGGATAAATCTTTTGTAAGCCCTTTTTTATTTGATATTAAAAGGTCAGAAGTTAATGGCCCAATTCTTCAATTTCAATCTACAATTTTCGAAAAAGAAGATATTGAAAAACTAATTAAGACTTTAAATAAAGCTTGTGGAGAGAGTGTATTATCTGAGGAAAGAATTCAAAAAACATTTAATGTTTGGTACCCAACATTAAAAGAAAATTTAAACAAAATCAATATACCTAAAAAAGTAGAAGAAAAAAAACAAGAAGAATCTGAAAACAACAATGAAGCAATACTAGAAGAAGTATTAAATATATCAAGAATGAATCAAAAATTATTGAGAAGTCCAAACAGAGAGACTGAACATTACTTTTCAGAATTGAAAAATAATATTGATGAAATAAATATGAGAATTTCTAAAAGAGATTGTAATGACAGTAAACTAAAAAGAAAATTTCATCCTATGTTTATGGAAGAATTAATGCATATATCATCAAAATTTGAAAATAATTTTGTTGGATTACAAATTACACTAAGTTTATTTAAAAATGATTATCCATGGTTATATGATGCAGGAATAGATTTAATAGCTTCATTAAAAAAGAAACCAACACAAAAAGATAAACATGAAATAATTGATGGTTTTTACAAACTAGTAGAATTTACATTTGAACATCCTATTATGCAAGAAATGTATGGAAGATATAATAAAGAGATGAGAATGATGGGGAGAGAACTACCTAGAATCTTAGAAAGAAGTTTAAATCGACTAAGATAGTTAACAAAACAGAGTAGCCAATAAATTACCTAGCGGAAATTTATCGACTATCTTCAACCGTTATAGAGACCACTGCACAGTAACACAACAGAAAAACTCTCCATAATCCCCCAATATAAAGGGGTTTCAAGCATTTTTTAGATAAAATAATATATCAAATATCAAGAAACTTTTTTAAAACAAGGCAATA
>JALUWO010000263.1 GCA_027019405.1 Candidatus Altimarinota bacterium
CCATATTAATATGGGCTTAATTGAACCTCAAAAAAGAATTTTTAATCTTAATGGAGAGATAAAAAAAATTGAAGTTACTCATAATGAGAGTAATATGATTTATGGTAAATTAAAAAATAAATCTTTTGATGAATGGATACGAGATAGAAAATATGAGCAAGAGTTAAAAGAGTTAGAAAAAAGCAAAGCATTCATTCAATATTTTGGTAATGAAGAAGAAAAGGCTCTAAGTGATGTAAGGTATTTAATTAATAAACATGGAGAACAAGGAGTTTATATTTGGGATCCTTATTTAAGTGCAAAAGATATTAAAAATACTCTTTATTATTCCAAAGCTACTTATGTGCCATTAAGGGCGATAAGCGGACTCAAACAAAAAAATAGTAAGAATGAAGCTAAAAATGAAATGATAGAGGAATTTAATAAAGATGATAAAAAGTTTTTGTTTTTAAACTTAGAAGTTAGAGGCAAAATAGGTTCAAATGGATATGACTTTCATGATAGATTTCTAATTTTTCCACTTGAAAAGCCAAAAGTTTGGTCATTGGGAATATCAGTAAATCAATTAGGTGCATCTCATCATATATTACAAGAAGTAAAAAATGCTCAGCATATACTGAATGCTTTTAATAAATTATGGGATGAACTAAATGATGAGGAGTGTTTGATATGGAAGAGCAACTAACACCCTTATTGATTAATAGTTTAGAAAAAAATCAAAACTATAAAGAAGTTGATAAACACATATTAGAAAGCTATTACAAATTATTTGATAATAGAAAATTTTTAGGTAACGATTTTAAGAATATCTATAAGGATATGAAAAATACTTATAATATTGATTTGCAATCTTTGAGATATGGCTACCATAATCAAGATGAGCAAATAATTTATCAATATTTAATCTTAGCAGTTATTAATGAAAATGATACAAAGAAAAAAATGAAACTAATACCATTAATTATATATCTTGATAACGATAGAATCTTTTATGACCACTTATACAAGATTAATTATTTTGATAATTTTGTTCACGATATAAAAGATTATTTTATTGGTACCATTAAAGATAGTGGAGTAAAAGTTAACAATATTGAAGGATTACCTTCTTATCATCAAGAAAAAGAATGGTTTGAAAACTATAAAAAAGGAATTGAAGATTTAAATTTCAAACAAATTTATAGTTTTATTGAGGGAGTTGAAAGAGGATTTGGACATAAATTTGATATGTATATAGATTTTTTAGTTTTTATTGCATATAAATATTTTTTTGATGATTTAGTAGAAATTGCCAATAGTAAAAATGATATGTTTGAGATTATATACTTAGCAAATATTTTAAATATAGAAGAAACACTTAATTTAGCATTTAAATCAAATAATTATCTTTTAAAATTTGAATCAATTAGAAAAGCTGTATATTTTAAATCCAATAATAATCAATGTTTAAATCTTCTGAAATCAGAGCGAGACTTATTGAAAGATATTATTATTCAATTAGCACAAGATAAACATATTTGGCAACAATTTTTAGATTATTTTTTAGAATATCCACTTAGAAGTGTTCAGCTTTTTGAACCTATGTCAAAAGCTATTTTAAAAATAGATAAAAGTTGTATATCTATGCTTATCCAAACAATAAAAATTGATAATCATTTTAATGAAGATAGCAAAGAAGCTCTTAATAGTTTAATTTTAAATATAAAAGATGATGAAATTCAAAAAGAGA
>JALUWO010000264.1 GCA_027019405.1 Candidatus Altimarinota bacterium
ATTATCCTCATTCAATACTCCTGCAAATTATTTACATTGAGTATATTTAAATTTAGAAAATATCTATTTCTTAAATTATTCTTACATGCCGTTTTTTATCCAAAAGTGTCCGGATGATCTCCGACACCACTGTCCGATTAGAAACGACACAGGTGTCCGAACTAAAACGGCATTGGTGTCCGATTTGGTGCGTTTTTTGCATATATGGATATAGGAGAGACGTTTCAAATCCCTGTGGGATATATTTGAACGACACATTGTTAAATGGGGAGAAGCTAAAAACTGAGTTTCAAATCCCTGTGGGATATATTTGAACCATACCATCCTAAAAGTTTTCCTGTTTTTTTATCAGTTTCAAATCCCTGTGGGATATATTTGAACGATTTGAAAAAGGAATGAAAGTCGGACAATTGGAGTTTCAAATCCCTGTGGGATATATTTGAACGCATCTCATCTCCTTTTGTTTTTTTTTAGTTTTTTAGTTTCAAATCCCTGTGGGATATATTTGAACGGTGCTAGAATACTAGTCAAATTCAGAGCATATAGTTTCAAATCCCTGTGGGATATATTTGAACTTAAAAGTCCAAGACGATTAATAGTTGGGTCAGATAGGTTTCAAATCCCTGTGGGATATATTTGAACTTTGGGTGCAATAATTTTAAAAGTAAAAAATAATGATGTTTCAAATCCCTGTGGGATATATTTGAACCTAATTTAAGGGGTGCTAATTTAACCTATGCTGATTGTTTCAAATCCCTGTGGGATATATTTGAACAAAAACGATACTAGAAGATAACGAACTTATTCAAAAGTTTCAAATCCCTGTGGGATATATTTGAACATGCAGGGGCGAGTATAAAGGCTATAAATTCTTAGTTTCAAATCCCTGTGGGATATATTTGAACTGGTTATTCGGTAAATAAATGGCTAAAAGATACTTAGTTTCAAATCCCTGTGGGATATATTTGAACACATAGATGCTAAGATGTTAGACGAGATAGAGCAACGTTTCAAATCCCTGTGGGATATATTTGAACAAATGTAATAGGGAATAAAAACTTATTGCAGTAATAGTTTCAAATCCCTGTGGGATATATTTGAACCCAGGTCGCTAACCTGGAAGTTTAAAGAGAGAGTCGTTTCAAATCCCTGTGGGATATATTTGAACCTCCTACGCTTATATATTCATTCCCTGTGTATCCAGTTTCAAATCCCTGTGGGATATATTTGAACGCCTTTAATTTCTTTGATGAACCCCGGCTGTAATAGTTTCAAATCCCTGTGGGATATATTTGAACAACTAATAGCGTATGACCAGACACGCAAAGCATAGTTTCAAATCCCTGTGGGATATATTTGAACTTACAGATCTCTTTTATCTGCTAATGGTTTAAAATGTTTCAAATCCCTGTGGGATATATTTGAACATACAACTGGGAAAAAGAAAAACCAGAACTAATAAAACGTTTCAAATCCCTGTGGGATATATTTGAACTTTATTACCTTTTATAGAGAGGCATAAAGGAATTACGTTTCAAATCCCTGTGGGATATATTTGAACCATTTTTAAAGATAATAATTCTTCTTCTTCTGATAGGTTTCAAATCCCTGTGGGATATATTTGAACTTAATAATCTTTCTTCTAAGATTGATACTTCTAAGTTTCAAATCCCTGTGGGATATATTTGAACACCCTCAGAGTCATCAAAAGAAACATTTGAAAAA
>JALUWO010000265.1 GCA_027019405.1 Candidatus Altimarinota bacterium
ACGTGGTTAATACTTGAGCAAGTATTTGTAGTATAGCAGAAAAAATTAGGAATAAAAATAAAAATGTTATAATTGATAGTTTCTGTTTGATTTGAAGTTTAGATAATGAAATGATAAAAGAAATTTAATTTATTTATAATATAATACTTTAATAATAGAAACTTTTAAAGAGAAAGATATTGTGGAAGATGAAAAAGTTTTTAAAAAAGGTTTTTTTATTGATGTACATTGAAATAAACTAGACTTAAATATAAATTATGAAATACAAAAAAGCAAAATTATATCTGAAATATAAGAATGTTTATTAATCTATAAAATAACAAAAATGAAATTATATACTAAAGTATTAGAAAAGTTTGTTGATAAAAATAGTATTTGGTATCAAATGTTGAAAGAACATAATATGCTTTATACAGAGGAAGAACATACACAAGATATTAAAGATGCTATGTTAAGAAAAGCAAGACAATGATATTGGATGTATGTTGTTCCATTCCCTTATGGATTTGAAAATTATTGAACAAAATGTGTATGAAAAAAAGAAAGTGCTAGAAAAAATAGTTAAAAAAGTAGTAGTGTGAGTTGATAAAATAGTTGTTGAGTGTAGTAGTTGAAATGTGTATGATTTTAGTTTTTAAATATATAGAAATGTCTTGGAAAGATAAATTTCCTAAAGAAAATAGATATTTTGAAACAGAAAATGGGATATTATATAAAGGCGAATGTTTAGAAATTATGAAAAAATTCCAAAAAGAAAGTTTTGGTTCAATCATTACAGACCCACCTTACGGAACAACTTCTTGTTCTTGGGACGCTGTAATCCCTTTTGATAAAATGTGGGAAAGTTTAAAAAAAATTAGAAAAAATTGCGCACCAATCGTTTTGTTTGGGAGCGAACCATTTTTTTCAACTTTAATAGTTTCAAATATTGATGAATTTAAAGAAGAAGTTATATGGTTGAAAAATAAAAGCGGAAGTGGATTAAATGCAAATATTAAACATATCAAAGTTCACGAAAAAATAGGTGTTTTTGGAAGTTCAAAATCAACATTTAATCCGCAAAAATGGTTAGTAGATAAAAGAGAATTTTTAACACAAAGAAAAACTTTTAATGAGGTTGAGGTTGGAAATAATATTTATTCAAAGATGAAAAGAGTTCAGAGTAGAGACAATGGAGAAAGAAATCCAATATCTGTTGTGACCGCAAGAGTGCCGTTCACACCAAGCAAAACAAAAAAATATAATAATGATGTTGATTTAAGATTTCATCCAACCCAGAAACCACTAGCACTTATGGAATATTTAATCAAAACATACTCTAACGAAGGAGATTTAGTGCTTGACTTTACTTGTGGTAGTTGAACAACACTTGTAGCTTGTGAGAAATTAAATAGAAGATGGATTGGTATAGAGTTAAATGAAGAATATTGTGAAATAGCTAAACAAAGAATTTTAGAAATAAATAAAACTAAAACTTTATTTGATAAAAACTCTTAATGCAAACTAAACAACAACTCTTTGAAGCTATTTTGTTAGAACTAACAAAATGGTATAAAGAGGAAAATAGTTGAAATTTAGAAAATAATAATTTAGGAAGGCTTAAAGTATGAAAGTTATTATTTTTGTTAGTTGTTAATAATAAACAAGCATTAAATATTTTTGATAACTTTCAAGCACGAGCTACCTGACCTACT
>JALUWO010000266.1 GCA_027019405.1 Candidatus Altimarinota bacterium
TTTGTGAAAAAGAGTTAAAAATTTAAAAAATATAAATAGTAATATTCCACTTAGTTGATTAAATCTTAAATGAATTTTTAATATCTATTGGGAGCTTGACAATCTTACTCTAGGAACAGCCAAAGCTTCAATAGTTAAGTCAATAAAAAATACAAGTTCTTTAACATGACAATATGATAAACTAAAAAATATTTTAAAAATAGATTTAAAAGAACTTAACAATAAAAAGGTGGGTGATAATCCTTTTATTATGAAAAAACAAGCCATCATACAAACAGCTATGAAGGCACTTACACCTTGAAGCACACTAAATAAGGCGGTAAAATCTCAAAATCCTACTGTGAATTTATTTGATGATAATCATTTTTCAGTCAGTGCTTGAATAACTAGTATTAAGTGAGTAAGTGTAAAAAATGTTAACATATATAAATTAAAAGATTTAGCTAAAAATTCTGCTTATTCAAATAAAGTAAAAATTATTTTTCAATCATATTGATGATCATATAAAAATTCTATTTGATTTTATGAAGAAAATGATGGAAAGCCTAAAGATTGAAAAATTGTAATAAAAAATATAAAAAAATATTCTAGTTGATATGTAATTTATAGCTGAGAAATTGATAAATGATTATTTATTGTAAGTAATGGAAATTTAGATAAATGACCAGTAGAATTTGAAAATTCTAATAAATTATCTAGTAAAGTGCCTAATTCGCTAAATAAACGATTAAAAAAAATCTGAATTTCAATTTCTGATTATTACAAATCAAAATATAAAACAAAAATAAGGAAAAAGAAATATAAATTTACATGGTTTTCTTGGAAAGATTGATATACTCCTATTTTCTTTGACAATTCAAGCTATAATTACAATTTTTGGCAAGCATCTAAAATTGAATTATATGATTGATATGCTCTTATGAAAATAGAAGATAAGTATAAAGAACAAAATAAAAAATATAATATGGTATTTAAGATAGTTCCTATTAAATAATATTTACAAACTAAAAAATCAATATGAAAAAATTACTTACTTTATGAATTTTAACAACTACTTTGATTTTAGCTTGATGTAATTCGTCAAATAAAAATAATAGTGGTTTAACACAACAAAATAAGCAAGAAATTCAAAATTTAACAAATAATGATAAAGCTCTTATCAATGTTCAAGAAAAAACAAAACAAGTAGAACAGACTTTGAAGAAGATTTGATTAACTTGAGAAAAACTAAAACAAGAAATGATAAGACAAAAAGCTTGATTAGAGATTATAGCTCATCTAAAATGAGATGCTAGAAAAAAATATATTCTTGAAAATAAAGTTTTACCGAAAATTATCAAATCTTGAAAAGTTTCAAAAAAATGCACAACTACAAATCTATGAAATTATGTAGCTTGTCTGTATGTTACAAAAACTCCAATTGAAAAACTTTTGAAACAGATTCCTCAAACTTTACAAAATGAAGTAAAAAAAGAATATTATAGTAAATTTTATAACTTAAATAGATGAAATTTATTCAAAGCTAGTTCTGATCCTATAGCATTACAAGCTAAAAAAAACAAAATCCAACAATTGTTTAATGATGGAGCTTTGACAAATCCTGTAGTTTGTTCTAGATTTCCAGATCAAGAAGTGAAAAATTACTGTAAAAGTCTATTTGAGCAAAAATAAATCAAAAAATACTTGAACCTTA
>JALUWO010000267.1 GCA_027019405.1 Candidatus Altimarinota bacterium
TAGTCCTTGAAAAAATAAATTATTACATTTACTTGGTTGAGAACCTTTGTTATTTTGGGATGAAATTGTTTATGGAGTTAATTATGCTAGAGAATTAGCTAAGAAATTATCTAAAGATTTAGATATATCTTTTTGTACTACTTGATTGTATTTTGATAAAAAAAAATTGAAATTTATAAATGAACAACAGATTTATTTAGCTTGGAGTATTGATTGACCAGAAAAAATTCATGATAAGAATAGAAAAACAATCATTTGAAAATGAACTTTTAAAGATGTTATTTCTAAGAAATATTTAGTATTTGAGAATATTAAAAACAGTTATTTATGAATAGCTATGACTATTGATGAAAATACAGTAGATAACTTATTTAACTCTTATAAATATTTAGTAAATAAAGAAAAATTTGATTGTACAATAAATATTGCTCCTGTTGACTGAAAGAAATGGAAGAAAGAAAAAGAAAAGAAATTTGTAGAAGAGTTAATAAAAATTCACGAATATTTGGTTATGGAGATAGAAAATAATAGATTTATTTTTTTAAACTCTTTAAATAAAGAATTTAGGTTTAATATGCTTTCTGCTTTTAGAAACAAGGGTAGATGTTTATGGTTTTATACAGAAGCATTTTATACTTGAGAAATATTATTTAATCCATTTGTAAATAAAGAAGAAGATTATAGTAAATTTGTGATTTGAAATATTGATGATGAAAATTTTTTTGAACAAATAGATAAATATATTTGATGTAAATTTGATAGTGAGTCAGAGAAGTGTAGAAAATGTAGAGAAGATTATTTTGAACCAATGATGTGAAAAAAATTAGAAAATATTGAATTAAATAAAATGTTAAAATATAGAGATAAAATTTCAATATTTTATGCAAACAAAATAAGATTAAGAGCTAAAAAAGAAAAAAACTTTAAAAAATATATAGAAATTGCAAAAGATATGATGTATGTTTAATAATTTCTTTAAAATAAGAAATGTATAAGATTTTTATAGATAATGATATAACTTGAGAATGAACTAAGATTAATCCTTGTAAATCATCTAATCATTTATCTTATAGAGTAAGAGAATTTTTTAAACTTAATAATTATATATTAGTAGATAATTACAAAGAAGCTGATTATATATTAATAAATACTTGTTCTATAGATCCTAGATTAGAAAAAATTTATAAAAGTAGAATATTAAAATATAGAGATAATAACGTTAAATCTATAAATCTTATTTGATGTTGAGCTTTAAATTATTATGGAGTTGTAGATTATGTTATTGTTTCTTGAAAAGAAAATGAAATGGATATTATATTTAATAGTGCTATTAAATTTGATGAGGTAAAAGAAATTTATACTATAAAATATAAGAAAGTTTTAAAAAATAAAATTTTAAAATAACTGTTTTTAGTAAATAAAAAACATACTCAAGATTTTTGGAAGAAATTAATTTAATTTTATAGTAAGAAATTGAATAAAAAGTTAAATTAGGAATATTATGATTTATCTAATAGTATAGTAGATGAGATTTTAGTAAATATTTAGTTTTATTATAATACAAAGAATGTATAAGATTTTTATAGATAATGATATAACTTGAGAGTGAAATAGAATTAATCCCTGTAAATCATCTAATCATTTATATTATAGAGTTATAGAATTTTTTGGAATTAATAATTATATATTAGTA
>JALUWO010000268.1 GCA_027019405.1 Candidatus Altimarinota bacterium
ACCCCTTGTATAAAATTTAAAAAAGAATTATCAACTGCAATAGAAAGTTTTACAGATGCAAACATTCTGCGACTGTTTATAATGTGGAAGTAAAATTTATCTTTGGCATAAGATAAAACTTTTATATCAAAATAAGTATTTTTATAACTGCACATATCATTCGTGCAAGTAAGAACAACAAGAACAACATTTGAAGCATCAAAATCACTATCTAGGACAACATTTTTTTCTTTTTTACTTTTTGATAATGATTCAGAAATAACTTTTTTATTATCAATCACAACATTTTTAGGTTTCATAGAATTATAAAAATAATAACCAAGACCTAGCAACAAAAGAAAAAGCATAAAAGAAATAATAATAAATCTCAAAACAACATTTTTGCTTTCTACACTATCACCAGATTTATAAAGCTCAAAAACATTTTTTCTCTTTAAAACTTTTATAGTATTAACATAAGAAGATTTAGTCATTCGGCTATCTGTATAATACATATAATTAAAAAATTTTTTGTTAAGAGTTAAAGAAGAAGATTTAGCTTTATAAAAAGCCTCAGCTAGTGGTTTATATTTAGAGTTTACAAGTTGTAAATTTTGAGTAATAAGAATAATATCATGATATAAATGCCGATGATAAGTAAGCCACCAAATTAATATTTTATCTTGACCACTAAAAAAATTATGACATTCATCAATAACAAAAAGTGTCTTATATAAATTATATTCTTTTGCTTTTTCTATAAGTTCATCATCATTTTTTTTTGCTTTATACATATCATATAAAATAGAAATTTGTTTATAAAATACATTAAATTCAAAATTAAATACATTTTTACATTTATCAAATTTAAAATCATTTATATTTGTAAAAGCAGATAAATAACCTTTTTTTAAATCTTTCTTAGCATCTTTATTATCAGTAAAATTATTATATATTAAATTTACACCTGCATAAGATTTACCAGAGCCTGGTATACCAAGATAATAAACAATCATAATGTATCAGCAACATGATAAATGCTAAGAACAAATTCTTTATAAGCATTTAAAGTAAATTTCCAAAGAAAACGCATTAATAAAAAACTAACTGCACTCTCTAAAAAAGGTTCAGCAGTATTAAAAGCATCAAAAAAACCAATAGCATTCAAATAGCCCAACATATGAGAAATATCAACAGAACCACCACCAATACCAGAGCCAGACATATTATTTAATAAAACTTGAACTTGTGTACGAACAAAAGATATTGCTTGAATAATAAATATAAAAAAAGCAAACAAAGAAGCAACATATAAAGATTCAATAAGAGTTAAAACAGAAGTAACACCAATTTTTTTAATCATAAAAGCTATAATAAAATTCATATTGCTAATCCTAATAAGAAAATTTTAATACCTAAAAAAGTAAAAGAAAACATCAAAATAAAATAAACAAAAGGACGAAATTTAGCCAAAGGCTCACAAATTTTCAAAGTAATAGTTCTACCATGAATAACATCAGAAGGGTCATAACAGCCATCAGTCGGAGGTGTATATGTAAAACCAGAATTTATTAAAGCAGACATATCATTAAATTGCGTACCTACATTAGTATAAGATTTTTTAACATTGTCAAAAAAACCATCCATAGAACCTGTTCCCTGAGAATTAGTGACACCATCTAAAACACCTATTTTATCATCACCTGCATGTA
>JALUWO010000269.1 GCA_027019405.1 Candidatus Altimarinota bacterium
GCTTAAAAAATCTAAATCCCAAATCACTGTTTTTGTAAGGAGGTTTTGAAGTGATTAGATTTATATAAGTAGGGTAAAAAAATTAAGTTGCTTTGTAAAAAAAGCTAGACAAAAACAAAAAGAGAAATAAAATACAAAGGAGAAAGTAATGAAAAAGTTACTTTTGGTTGTTAGTTTGATTGTAGGTTTGGTAAGTGGTGCTTGGGCTGTTGATTATAATAGTTGTTTACATTATGATGGTAAAAAGTGTTATTATGATGCAGACAAAGCAGTTCAATATGCTTTAAAATATGCTAAAAATGATACATATCCCTTCCATTATGTTTATAATGATGCAGGAGGAGATTGTACTAATTTTGCAAGTCAAGTACTTTTAGCAGGTTTAACTGGTAAAACTTCTTCTTATTCAATATATAGTTTAAGAAATAAATTTTTAGCTGATAGAAATGGTTATTTAAATTCTAATACTTTTTTAGCATGGTATTTTAATAGTAACAATAATATTTATGCTATAGGGAAAGGTAAATATGTTATAGATAGAGGACCAGCTTGGCAAGGAGCACATCAGTTATATTATTATGCTAGTAAAAATAAAAATTCTTATAAAGGAATGTATTTTAAATATATTCCTTTTTATCCAGAAGATATAAAGAAAGGAGATTTTATTTTTGTGAATTGGACTCCTTCTAGAACAAAATCTAATGGGAAAAAAGATCATGAAATGGATCATACCATGATTGTAACAAAAGTAAATAGAAATGCTAGAAATTATTCAGATGTATTTGTTTCTTATCATTCAACAGATAGAAAAAATATATCTTTACAAGAAGTTATAGATTTATCTGAAGAAGGTTATAATACTATTTTTATAGTATTTAGACCTATATTTTATTCAGATTATGGTTTATAAATTTATAAGAAGGAGCCTTATAAAGGCTCCTATATTTATATATTAAATTAAGTTTTTATGAAAAAAATAATAATATTTTTAACTTTATTGTTTATATTAGTTTCTTGTACAAATAATATAAAAAATAATTCTACAAATTTTCCACTAATATCTGAAAATAAAATAACTTGAGAAAAATTTATAAAATGAAATTTAGAGAAATTATATTGATTAAATTGTTATAATTATGTTTGTCCTTATAAATGAGAAGATATAAAAAAATGTAATATAGAAGAATTTAGTTTTAATTTTAATAATAAAAAAATCCTTTTAACTTCTGTTTATGATTATATTTGTAAAAAAGATTGAAAAATTTTATATAGGTTTTATCTAGATAATTGAAAAGATAGTATTTTTAAAAATGAAAAATTATTATTTCAATATAATTCTTCTTATATTGAAAATAATAGAATAAAGAATGTTTTAGAAATTGATAATGAATTAGTTTTTGAAACTTATAGAGAAAAAAATTGAAAAGTCTTTAAAGATATTTATTTCAAAGATTGATTTTTGACTGAAAAATTTGATTTAAATTCAGCTTTTAATATTTTTAAGTATAATTGAAAATACTGATTTATATGAGAAAAAAACTGAAATTATAGTATTTATTGGTTATTTTAAAAGTAGAAGATTTTAATCTTCTACTTTTAAGTTTGTTATTTTTTAAAAAATAAATTTGACAGATGGGGGGGGGGAGTGAATATACTCTGAAAGCTTAAAAAATCTAAATCCCAAATCACTGTTTTTGTAAGGAGGTTTTGAAGTGATTAGATTTATATAAGTAGGGTAAAAAAATTAAGTTGCTTTGTAAAAAAAGCTAGACAAAAACAAAAAGAAAAATAAAATACAAAGGAGAAGTAATGAAAAAGTTACTTTTGGTTGTTAGTTTGATTGTGGGTCTTGTAAGTAGTGCTTTTGCTAAAGATATGAGTGTAGGAATGTATTATGTATTTAATAAGACAATTAATCTTAGTAATCATAATTTAGTTCAAAAATATCCAGGACAAACAAATAGTTCTTTTCAAAATTTAAGAAATACTTGTGGAACAATGTCTGCATTGGCAGTTCATAATTATTATAATTATAAAATGTATGGAGATATTGATGATTTTACAAGAGATAAAAAGACTATAGAAAATGCAATAGTTGATATTTTTCATACTACATATGGATATAATAGTGTGAGAGTTTTTCAGAAAGGAACAGATGTAAAAAAACTTGCTTTATATAGATGGGGATGGGATATAGCAAAAATTAGAAGTTCTAGTTCACCAATTTATTATGATTATAATAAAATGATTGAATGGGATTTAAAAAAAGGAAGACCTGTTATAGTTCTTTTGAAATCTTATTCTCCTATGAATAATCATAAAATACAACATTTTGTTGTAATTGTTTATGCCACAAATAAAGTTGTAGCATATTTTGATCCTTGGGATGGTAATATGAAAACAGCAAATAAACAAGATTTTCTTTATTCTTGGGTAAATACTAATTATGCAGTAGTAATTGATCCAAGGTAAAATAAAAAATAGCTCTCAAATTTTGAGAGCTATTAGTACTTTATTTAATTTATTATATTTTTATGAAAATTTTAAAATTTAAAATAATAGTAATATTATTAATATTTAGTTTAAGTTTGAATATATTTTTTATATATAATAAAGAATTAAAACAAAAAGCAGAAAATAATAACTCTTGTTTAACTATGTATTGAGATTATTATTTAAATACTCCAAAAGATAATAGTTTAGATTTTGATGAAGATTACACAAAAGAATGTTTAAAAGAAACTTTTTCAAAAACTTTTTATTTTTATGATTGAATTACAAAAAGAATACTTAATGACTTAAAAAAATATAAGGAAAAAAAATGAGATATTCCAAAATTTTATAAAGAAATATTAAAAGAAAAATTTTATTTAAAAGTTGATAATGATAATATAAATTATTCTTCTATAAAATTAGCTCTTGATTTAATTTGAGATAAGGACTTTAAAAATTCTAAAATTGTAAAAGAAATTTTTTCTAAAAAATAAATATTCTTTTGATTCTTTTGATTCTTTAGTTACTATAGGTACTTCAAAATGGTTATTAAATAATGTTGAGCAGAGATATATGAGTGATCCAGAAAAACAGAATCTTATATATTTGATAAATGACTTGAGAAGAAATACTCCAATAATTGTTTCATTAAAAGCACAACTAATAAATAAAGGTAGACATAATAAACATAGTTTAAATCCTGTTGGGAAATGGAACCATATTGTTATAGTTTATGCATATGCTAAAAAGAATTCAAGAATATTTTCTGGAAATGATGTAATCTATTATTTTGATCCATTTTTTGGAGGAACTCATTGGATGACTTTAGATGAGTTTAGAAAGAATGGAAATCAAGATAATATGGATTATCTTAGATTTGGAAAATAATTAATTAAGGAGAGATTTAATCTCTCTATTTATTTTATAAAATTTATTTATGAAAAAAATATTAATAATTTTATTTATATCAGTTATTTTGAATTGAATTTTTATTTATAAAAATATTAATTTAAATTCAAGAATTCAAGAGATAATTTTAGAAAAAAATAATTTATTAGATACTATTAATACTTTAAAACAAGAGAATGAAAATATTTTAAAAAAGACATATTGTAATTGTAAAAAATGATTTAATTTTTGAGATGTTTGTATAAATAAAATAGATAAATCATTTATTAAAAATAATTTTGAATCTAATCAATGAAATTGAACTTATAATTTATTTTTAGATTTTTGATTAGAAAAAAATGATTTGAAAAAATTAAATAAAATTTTAAAAATAATAAATAATGATTATAAAAAAATAAAATTTCAAGAATTAAGGTTATCTTGTAATTTTAATTTTGATAATAATACTTTAGAATTATTAAAAAAATTAAATATTAATAAATTATTTATAGATACTGAGGAATGTGGATTTTATAATTGAAAAAATAGTTATAAAAAAGATTTAGTAAAAAAATTTTTTGTAGAAGCAAAATCTAT
Source organism: Candidatus Altimarinota bacterium (assembly GCA_027019405.1). Classification (GTDB taxonomy): domain Bacteria; phylum Patescibacteriota; class Gracilibacteria; order BD1-5; family UBA6164; genus JALUWO01. Next base: position 3,979 of record JALUWO010000269.1, read on the forward strand.
AAATGAATTGGAAATATGATACATTATTACAGATTTATATAAAAGAGAAAACTGAGAGATAAAAGTTTATAGAGATCAATAAAAAAAGTAGAAGATTTTAATCTTCTACTTTTAAGTTTAGTGTTTTTTCTTCAGCTTGTTTTTCTTTTAAAGTTTCTACAGCTTGTTTAGTTTTTGATTTACTAAAAGTAAATAATTCATAAAAATTATATAAAAAAGGTATTTTATAAGTATTGTCTCAAGCTATAAGAAAAGCTAAACCAAAACTTAATGGAAGTAATAGTAATAATTGTATACTGTTATTTATTCAATATATAAGCCATGTTATTATAAATAATATAGATAATCATATTCAGTTTATTATATGTATTTTTTGTTTTGTATTATAATTAAAAAGACTTATAAAATTTAGAATTGGGATATAAATAATTATTTTTGGTAATTTAAACTCAGATAATTTATTTATTTTTTCTGATAATATATCTTTTTGTTGTTTTTCTTTTAATTTTTCTTCTTCTAATATTTTAGAAAATGAGTGAAATTCTTTTTTTGAAGAAAAGTAGTTTGATAAATATTGAAATATAGTTTTTAAATAAATAATACTTTCTGATATAGATGGTATTTTAGACATATCTATATTTATAAGTTTATCTTGAACAAATAGATTTATTCAGCTAAAAACAATATAAATTATATAAAAAAGTAGAAGTAAATTTGCTAGATTTACATTTCAAAAAATATATAGTAAAAGTAATATAAGTGTAACAATTAGATTTAATTTTGTATTATTTTCTATTATCTTATTTTTTATATTTTTAGGATATACAAAAAATCATAAAAATGGTATTTTTGATAATATTATGCTCAATTTTTCATTTTCATCTATTTTTCATTCATCATTTATTTTAAAAAATCATTTATTTTTATAGATTTCAATACTATCTCATATTTTAAATTCTTTTCAAGAATGTGCTTTTGTTATTCATATTATTAATAATCAAGATAATATAAAAAATAAAGATATAGCAATTATTTGATCAAAACTATAACCTAAAAAATATATATTTATTCAAGTTCAAATAAATAAGAAAACAATGGCAGTTGTTAATATTGCTAAATGTATTAAAAATGCTACTTTTGTATGAGATTTTACAAAATCATTATTTAGATAAGGATCATCTTTATTTAATAAAAAAGCTGATGATATAAGTAATAATAAATAGGAACTTACAGCATTTGCATGTACTTTTTTTAAATCTAGTTCTTGATTAATCATTATTTTATAATTTACTTTTAATATATTTCAATATAATATTAACATAATTTATAAAAATAAGCAAAAAATAGATGAAAATAAAGGAATCAAAATTTTTAAAATCAGTATTTATTGATGACTCTGAAGTATTATTTGATAATAGAAATGAAATAGTTTTTGTATGAAGATCAAATGTAGGGAAATCAAGTATAATGAATGCTTTAATGCATAAAAAAGATTTAGTAAAAACATCAAGTAAACCAGGTAAGACCAAAACTGCAAATATATTTATGGTTAATAATAAATATTATTTTACAGATCTACCTTGATATTGATTTGCTAAATTATGAAAAGATGTTCTTGAAAAGTTAGATGCTTTAATCTCTTGGTATTTAGAAGCAAGAATTGAAAACATTAAAAAAGTTGTGATGTTGATTGATACTAAAATCTGACCTCAACAAGCTGATATAGATATGTATAAATTTATTTTAGATTTAGGTATACCTGTTGTAATAGTATTATCAAAAGTAGATAGATTAAGTAAAAATGAAATTCATAAATCAAAAATATTAGCATCAGAAATATTTTTTTGACAAGATATTTTTTCTATTTCTAGTACAAAAAATATAGGTATTAGAGAATTAGAAAAATATTTAGGAGATGCTTTAGGAGATGCTTTAGAAGAAAAATAATATATTTTAAACTATTTTTAAAGTAATTATTTATCTTTATTTATGATTTTAATATTTAATAAAAGAAAATTATGAGAAATTTAAAAAAAATATTAATTTTTATTTTAACTTTATTTATATTTTTTACATATTTTAGTTCTTATGCAAGTAATTATGTAAGTAATAATATAAATAATAATGAAAAATTGTCTGTATGAATTCAAATGAAACTTGATACTATTTTAGATAGATTTTTTAATAAATTGGATAATAAAATACATAATAAAGATTATGAAACTAAAATTCTCAAAAAAATTATTACAAAAATAGAAAATCTAAAAAAAGTAAAAAATTTTTCATATAAAAAAATATTGATATTAGATTATATTGAGTTGAAAATAAAGACAAGAATCTCAAAAATAACAGATTTATGAAATAAGATTTGTACTATGGAATATGCACCAGTTTGTGCTGTTATAAAAGAAAATACTATTAGATGTATCAAAGCACCTTGTCCAGATAATTGAGTTTATAAAACATTTTCAAATACTTGCATGGCTCAAAAGTCTTGATATAAAATTGCTTATAAAGGAGAATGTAAAAAAAAAATGAAATAGTATGATGAGATAGAGATAAACATTGATGTATTTGAAGTGCTTGATATTCTTGGTGTGCTTTAAAAAATAAATGTATAAGACCTTGGGAAGAAAAATGTAAAAATACCTTAATTAATCCAGAAAATTATCAAAATATTTTATGACTTGGTATAGATGTAAATTGGGTGAATTTTAAAAAAGAAGTAAATGCTTATACAAGCAAATGGCCAGATAATTTTAAAGAAAAATGATTTGATAATGTAAGAATTAGGTTTGCAAAAGATCTAGATTTAAGTCATTTAAAAAGAGTAGTAGATGATAGTTTAAAAGCTGGTTTAGTACCTGTTGTAGCTTTTGGTGCAAATGATTTTAAATTCAATCCAGATGAAGATCATTTACAAAAAGCAGTAGATATTTGGAAAAATGTTGCTGAAACTTTGAAAGATGAAAGTTATAAAGTTTCATTTGATTTGATTATAGAACCTTGAAAAAATTTAAAAAATCATAATGATATGTTGTATAAATTTTATGAAAAAGTAGTTCCTATAATTAGAAATACTTGATGAAATAATAAAAATAGAATTATATTTCTAGCTCCAAATCATCTAGCAAATCCTGAATATTTACAAGATTTAATTTTAATTTTTAAAAAATTGAATGATAAAAATTTAATGGCTGAATTTCATTTTTTAGCAGCATGACCTTTTAGAAAGACAAATAGTACTTGAAAAAGAATTACTTGGAATTGAAATTGAAGTGTTGAAGAGAAACAAAAGATTGAAGATAGAATTAAAATAGCTTATGATTGGCAACAAAAAAATAATATAAAAATTTGGTTTTGAGCATGGATGCCTTGAAATTATAATCATACAGATGATTGAGGAGATAATAATTATTCTATTGAAGAACAAGTTATATTTGCTAGTTATTTTGAATCAGTACTAAAAAAGTATAATATACCAAATGATATAAATGCAGATCAAAAATTTTATGACATAGAAAAAAATACTTGGAGAACTGATAGAGTAAAAGTAGTTGATAGTATTATAAACACATGGAGGAAGTAAGAAATTATAATAAATAAAAAAAGATGAGTAATCATCTTTTTTATATTTTCAAAGGCATTATTATATGTTTGAAATCATCATTTGAATTATTTTTTTCTGGGTCTTTCAATGGAGTTATTAGTATAGGAGATAGAGGAGATTCAAAACTTATAGATACATGTGTAGTTTCTATAGCATGAAGAGCTTCTATTAAGAAAGTTGAGTTTATACCTATAACATTATCTTCTCCTTCTACAGCTCAAGTTAATTGAACTTCTCATTCTCAGATTTGAGTTTCAGAGCTTTCAATAGTTATTCATACTTCACCTGAAAAACTCATTTTAATAGAGTAGTTATTTTCTTTACTTATTAAATTAATTTTTTTAAGAGCTTGAATTAAATCAATTCTATTTATTTCAGATTTTGTAGACCAACTAGTTGGAAAGAAATTTTTATAATCTGGAAATTTACCATTTAATAATCTACTATAAAATTTAGTATTTCAAAAGAAAAAAGCTATTTGAGAATCTCATGAAATTATTTTTAATTCTTCATTGTCTTTTAGAATTGATTTTATTTCTGAAGCTGTTTTGCTTGGTACTATTTGAGAAAAATTGAATATACTTGAATTTTCCAAAGTTGTTTTATATTCACTTAGTCTAAGACTATCAGTAGAAGCAAATATTGCTTTATCTTGTGATATATTGAATAATATTCATGCAAGTGTAGGTCTTATATTTCATTCTGCAGCTGAAAATAATGTTTTTTCTATTGCTTTTTTTAATATATTTGAATTTAAAGTCATAGATGTTTCTTCTCTTATAGTTGGAACAAGAGGAAATTCATCAGCTTCAATTCATTTTATTTTAATTTTTCATGAATCAGTCTTTATTTCTATACTTTCATCATTTGTTAATTCAAGTTCTACTTGATCATCAGATAATAAATTTATATAACTAGTAAAAAGTTTTGAAGGAATACAAAAAGATCATTCAGAAATAATATTCAATTCTTCTTTTATTATATATTCTATAGCTGTTTCTAAATTATTTGAAATTAAAACAACATTATCAAAATTTACTTTGATTAAAATATTTTCTAAAATAGGTGTTGTTGTAATTGATGCTGTTGCATGATTTACTATATCAAGTCATTTTTTTAATTCACTAGTTTTTACCTTGAATTTCATATCTTTTATCTTTTTAAAAAGTAATAGTATTTATACTATTTTTACTAAAAATTTCTTTATTTTCAAGTGAATCTTTTTTTTGATGTTAAAAAGTATATTATTATAATTAATAATTAAAAAAAGGATTTAAAAATTTTATTTTTAAATCCTAATATTATGTTTTTAATCTATTCAAATTTTAAACTTAAATTACTATTTTTTAGTATTTCAGTTTTTATATTTTCTAAAAATAATCTTAAATCTTTTCATTTTAAGATTATTTTGTAATGATATTGATTATATTTTTTTCTAGCTTGAGGATTTAAAATAATTTCTATTTTATTTTGGGTATTTAATTCTATTAATTTTTTATTTAGATTATTTATAAAATTAAAAGATTTATTTTCATCTTTATGTCTATATTCTAAAATTGCAAGTTCAGTATAAGGAGGATAATTAAAAATTTTTCTTTCAGTTAATGTTTTTAAAAAATAATCTTTGTAATTACTTTCTATAATCATTTTTATAGTTTCATTTTCAGGGATAAAAGTTTGTATAATTGTTTTTGTTTTTTCTCATAATCTTGAACCTCTTCATATGATTTGTTTTATATTTGTATATGCCTTTTCTTCTGTGTTATATTCTGGAATAGTTAATTCTTGTTCTATTAAAATAATTCATATAAGTCATATATTTTTAAAATCAAATCAAGTTGTAATCATTTTTGTTCATATAATTATTTGAGCATTTTCTAGATTTTGTAAAGCTTCCAGTTTTTGTTTTTTATTTTTTACTATATCAAGGTCCATTCTGTATATTTTTGTATTTTTAAAATATGATTTTAAAGAATTTTCTATTTGTTGAGTTCCTACTCATATAGCTTTTAAATTTTTACTTCAACATTTTTTACAAGTTTTTGGTATATTTTCAGAATAATTACATATATGACATATTAATTTAGTTGAATAATTATGAATAACTAGGGAAGTATCACAATTTGGACATTTATAAAAATAATTACAAGACTCACAGATAAGACTTGAAAATTCTCATCTTTTATTTAGATACAATATTATTTTTTTATTATTTCTTAGATTTTTTTCTATTTGGCTTAATAAAGTATTTGATATATAAGGGGATAGTTTTGATTTATCTTGTGATAGGTTAACTAAATACATAGAAAATTATTTATTATTAATAAAAATAGTATAAAATATTTGCTTTTTTTTTCAATATATAATAAAATTATTTGTAAGGTATGTAACGGCAAATTGGTTTCCTCCTTTCACCAATTGTTGTTGCATATCTTTTTTGATTTATAAAATATTTACTTTTTTTGTTTTTTTATATAATTATCTAGTAATTTTATTATTTGATAATATTTATAAAAAGATATGGAATTAGAATATTATAGTATTTTGGAAATTGAAAAAACAGCTACAACTGAAGAAATAAAAAAAGCATACAGAAAGTTAGCAATGAAATATCATCCAGATAGGAATAAGGGTGATAAAGATTCTGAAGAAAAATTTAAAAAAATAAATGAGGCATATCAAGTATTATCAGATGAACAAAAAAGAAAACAATATGATATGTTTGGTTCTACATGATGAGCTTGAGGTTTTTGATGAGCTTATAGTTGATGAGTAGATGTTGATTTATGAGATATTTTTGAGCAATTTTTTGGTTGAGGTTCATGATTTTGATCTACTCATAGAGCAAGGCCAAAAGAATCTAGAGGGGAAGATTTAGAAAAAATAATACAAATAGATTTAAAAACTAGTATTTATTGATGAAAAGAAAAAATTTCATTAAATAAATATGTAAAATGTCCTGATTGTAATTGAGAATGATGAGAAGGAAAGAAAACTTGTCCTGATTGTCATTGAAGTTGATATGTTACTTATACAAAACAAAGTTTATTTTGAGTAGTTCAACAAACAGCAGAATGTGAAAAATGTAGTTGAACAGGAGAAATATTTGAGAAAGTTTGTAAAAAATGTAATTGAAAAAAGAGGGTACAAGAAATTAAAGATATAGAACTTGATATTCCAGCTTGAATTGATAATTGAATGGTTATCAAATTAGAATGAGAATGAAATGATGGAATATGAACAAATATTTCAGGTGATTTATATGTAAAATTTAGAGTAAATACTGAAGAAAAAGGATTAAAAAGAAGATGAGTAGATTTATATTATGAAATTGAAGTTGATGTAGTTGAAGCAGTACTATGAACTAAAAAAGAAATAAATATTCCAATTATTTGAAAAAGAACTATTGATATATCTTCTTGAACTCAGCATGCAACAGTTATAAAAATTTCTTGAGATTGAGTTAAATATATTGATAAAGATAGTAAATGAGATTTATATATAACTGTAAATATAAAAATTCCTAAAAAACTATCAAAAAAAGAAAAAGAACTTTATCTTGAAATAGCAAAAGAAAAAAAGATAAATGTAAATAACCATAAATGAATTTTTGAAAAACTTTTTGGATAAAAATAAAAACTGATTTTAAAATCAGTTTTTATTTTATTCAATATTGTTTTGCTAGTTGAATTATTTTTGTATATTCTAAAAAGGCATTATCATCTCAAGAGTTCATTTTTTCTTTTAATTTTTCACTTATTTTTTTATAAGACTCAAAATTTATTTTTTGAATTATTTTATTTAATTCCTCTTGTATGTGTTCAGGAGTTTTTTCTTGATTGTCTGATTCTATCTTCATAGATATAGCTTTGTATTTTTCTTTTTTTTCTAGAGGGAATACTTCTAATTGTGATATATTTTCTAGTAATTTTTCTAAATCCTTATCTATTCATCATTTAAATATAATATTTTCTTTTATAAAATTATTATATTTTTCTATTCATAAAAGTAAATATCATATTGCTAAATCTTCTGATGAAAAATATGATTTAGTTACTTTAGTTTCTTTTTTAAAATTGATTTTTAATCTATTAAAAGCATCATAAACTAATGTTTCACTTAGATTTAGTTTTTCTGAAATTTCTTTTAGGTAAAAATCTTTTTCTATTGGATCAGAGAAAGATTTTATTATATTTAATAATTCTATTAATAATTTCTTTTTATCTTCTATACTGTTTATATTAAAATCTGATTTTTCTATATAATATCATACAGGAGAAAGAGCATTATCAATATATTTTTGAAAATCTTCTCATGATTTTAATATATCATCTGGATCTTTTCAATTTTCAAGATTTATTATTTTCACCTCTAATTCATTATTTTTTAGTGTTTCTAAAGCTAATTTTGTTGCTTTATTTCATGCTGAATCTCAATCAAAACATAAATATATTTTATGAGTAAGTCTTTTTATTATTGTTATATGTTTTTCTGTAAGAGCTGTTCATGAAACAGCAACTGTATTTAGAAATCAATGAGATTGCATAGAAATAGTATCCATTTGTCATTCAGTAATTATTATGAAATTTTTTTTTACTATTTCTGATTTTGCTTGATATAATCAATATAATATAGATGATTTATCAAACCAAGGAGTTGCAGGGCTGTTTAAATATTTTGGTTCTCATTTTCATACTATTCTTGCTGTAAAAGCAACAAAATCTCATCTAAGGTTTTGGATAGGAAATATAATTCTTCATATAAATTTATCTTTTCTATTTTTTATATCAACAAATATTTTTGAATCAAAAATTATTTTATCTTCATATCATTTTTCTTTTAAATAATTATATAATCAAACTCAAGAATCAGAATATCAAAAATTAAATCTTTCTATATCTTCATTTTTTAATCATCTTTCATATAGATATTTTATTATTTCAGGATTATTTTTTAAAGAATTTTTATAATAATTTGTTGCATCTTTATAGAGAGAATACATATTTTTTTGTATTTTATTTTTTTCAGGATTGAATCATTCAAGTTTTTTTCATGCATGAGCAGCTAGTATATTTAATGCTTCTTTAAATTCTATATTTTCTATATCCATTATAAATTTTAAGGCTCATCATCATTTATGACAACCAAAACAATAGGCAAGTTGTTTAGCTGGACTTACCATAAAACTTGGAGTTTTTTCATTATGACCAGGGAATGGACAAACTGCTTTATAATTTGCTCAAGATTTTTTCAATTTTGTATATTTTGATACTAAATCAACTATATCTATGGAGCTTTCAAGTTCTTCAACAATTCACATTTTGATTTTTAGATTAATTTTATATTTATATTTAGTTTAAAAGAAAAAAAAACTTTGTAAAGAAAAAAGATTTAACACTTTATGTTAAATCTTTATGCAACTTGTTTTTCTTCTTTGTAATTTCTATTATTAGATGGATTTTTTAATGGAAAATCTAAAAATAATTCTATATCTTTATTATATGCTCTAAATTTTATTTTAGTTTTTACTATTCTATCTGATTTAAAAGTATTTTTATTTATTATGTTTTGTTTACTTATTATAATACTTCATTTTTGTTTTCAAGTATTATAATTTATAATTCAATTTTTTGAATCATATTCAAAAAAAATATTTATATCAGGATTATTTAAAACTCAAGGTAATCAATATTTTTCTCATTTTATAGATATTTTGTATTTATTATTTCATAAGAAAGTTATATCATTTAAGGGGTTTATTTTATATCTCCTATCATTTCATATATTTGTATTTTCTATTTTTGTAACTCAACATAATAAACAAATATTTCATCAAGTTATATTGAAATCTTTTTTTGATTCTCAAATATTTTCTTGCATATTTTTTAAAGTAGTTGAATGTCTTTGTCTTATAATTCAGTCAAATGTATTTTTATAATTCTCTATTGTTTCACAACATATAGGAGTTAATTTTAAACTTGCAGTTTGATGTGCTGCTAAAATTTTTTCTGGTAATCTTCAAATATTTTTCATTTTTTTATTTTTATTTTTAAATCTAAGATAATTTTATCATATTTTTATAATATTTTTTATAAAAATAACTTTACTTTTTATATCTTTGTTCTATAAGTTAATTTTATTGTTTACAAGCATAGCATAAAGTTCAAAAATTTTTAATTTATTTTCTCAGACTACACTTTCTTTTTTTTCATATATATAATTTATAAGTTCATTATAAATTATTTTTTCAAGTTTTAATGAATTATTTTTAATATCTTCTTTATAATTTATCCAGATTTTCCAATCATTTTCTTCTATATATTTATCAATATTAATAATTATATTTTCAGGAATATTGTTCATATTAAAATTTTAAAATTAATTTTATATTTTGTCACCTAACTCTTAGTTTTAAAGGAACTATAGTTCATTTTTTATAAATTGTTCAATTTATATTTTCATAAGGTCATAAATTATTTCTATTTATATTGAATCTTGTTTCATATTTATGATCTATGCTAGCTATCCTATAATTTCAATATCAATCATTGTATCTAATAACTCAGTTCCTAGGATTGTATTTTATTTCTATTTTACTATTTCTTCTATAGTTTATAAATTTATTTTGTCTTTTTATGCTTTCAATTTTTATTAAGTATTTTCAATTTCATAAATTTCTTATTTGGCTTTCTTCTATTTTATATTTTCAATCTATAGTTCATCAAATTACATCAAAATCTAGATTTTGATATTCATTAGTTTCAATTTTAGAATTATTTTCAATAGTTGCATATAGTTCTAAAAGTTGTAGTTTATTATCTCTACTTGTTTCTCTTTGACTTTGTTGATATATATAATCTTTTATTTTTGATTTATCATTATTATTTAATTCATTTATTTTGTCTACTAATATTTGTTTATATAGTTTTGATTCTTCTGTTTTTCTATTTTCTCAAATAAAATCATATATTTTATTTAGTATATCATTAATTTGATTTTTTTCTTCAAAATCAGAATAGCTTATATTAATATTTCCCATATTTTATTTGTGATATTATAATATTACTTATATATTAACATATTTTTTTATTCTTTACAAAAAATCAAAAATTCCTAAATTATATATTATATAATTTATAAAAAAATATTTATGTTTGTAGTTATTGATTGAATAGATTGATCAGGTAAATGAACTCAAGTAAAACTACTTGAAGAGAATTTAAAGAAAATGTGAAAAAAAGTTAAAACTCTTGATTATCCAAGATATTGAGAAAAATCAGCTTTTGCAGTAGAAAAGTATTTAAATTGAGAATATTGAAAAGATGTTTCAGCAAAAGCTGCTAGTATTTTTTATGCTATTGATAGATTTGATGATAGTTTTAATATAAAAAAAGATTTAAAAAACTATGATTTTATAATTTCAAATAGGTATGTTTCAGCTTCTATGATTCATCAAGCTTGAAAAATACAAGATAAAAATCAAAGACAAGAATTTTTAGATTGGTTATATGATTTAGAATATAATATTTTTAAAATAAATAAACCAGATTTAACAATTTTTTTAAATGTTTCTCCAGATATGAGTCAAAAACTTGTTTTGAAAAAGGAGCAAAGAGAATATTTAAAAAATTGAAAAAAAATGGATTTACATGAAGAAGATAAAAATCATTTAAAGAATGCTTGGGATGCAGCAATGGATGTAGTAGATAAATTTGATAATTGGATAAAAATAGATTGTGAAGAAAATTGAAATATGAAAGCTATAGAAGAGATAAATAAAGAGATTTTAGATAAAATATTATAATTTCATGAAAAATACAACTAAGATTTGAGATATTGGAGAAATAATAGCAATAAAATATTTACAGAAACATTGATATAAAATTCTTGAAACAAATTTTAAATTTTCTAGATTTTGAGAGATTGATATTATTACAAAACATGAAAATAAAATTATTTTTATAGAAGTAAAATATAGAAATAATCTTAAGTATTGATTACCTGAAGAAGCTATTACAAAATATAAGCTTTCAAAATGTAAGAAAACTGCAGAATTTTATTTAGCCAAAAATCAATATGATTTTGAAAATATTAGATTTGATGCAATAACTATTTTAAAATGAGATAAGTCTTATAAAATAGTCCATTATAAAAATATTGAGATATAAAATATTGCAAAAATAAAGTGAATTTATATAATAAGCTTCATTAAAATTATTAGAATTTAAAAAAAGAATAAGAAAGATGAAAAAAATATTTATAACAGTTATATTTGTTTTATTAGTTAGTTCATGTTGAAAACAAGTAGTAAATAATGAAAATAAAATAAATGTAAAAACTGAAAAACAAATACATACAGTATTAAAACCAGAAAATTTTGAGCAAAAAGCTTGAGCTATGTATAAGTATTTAAAAACAGATTTAACAAAAGATGAACAACAAAAAGTTTTAAGTCTTTTAGATGAAAGAAAAAAGGAAATAATAAAAATAAAAACTATTTTATTACAAGCAAATAAAACTTGAACTTTTGATGAAAAAATGAATGAAGTTATTTCTATGAGAAAAGACTTTGAAAAGAAGTTTTTACCTTATATTGCAGATGATAAAAAAGATATTTTTAAAAAAGCCTATGAAGCATGAAATAATATAATCAGAAAAAAGTTTGAAATAAAGTAGAAAAATTTTGTTTTAAAAATAAAAATAAGCTATAATTTATATAGTTTATTTTTTTTATTATTAATTATGACAAAATATTTAAGTCAAGAAAAAGAATCTATTGTAAAAAGTGAACAATGAGTTTGGTATATTATTCCCATAAAAAAATTAAGGGAAACAACAAAGGTTGAGTTTGATGCTTTTCCTTTATTTAGAGAAATAAATGGTATTGATATAGTAACACATGAGCCAGGAGCTAGATCTCCAAGTCTTCCAAATTGAGATTATGATGTTTGGTATATGCACCCTGGACAAGAAGATAATTTGATTACTCTTTGTTGAGAAAGAACTGTTGAATTATATAATTCAAAGACTAAAGATATAGAAGTTTTTGAAATATCTCATGAAAAAGTAAAATTGAATTGAGAAATTATTTATAATTGACCAGCAATTTTATGATGGCCAGAATGAGTTTTTCATAGAAATCATTCTCCAAAAGGTTCAGTAAGTCAAAATTTTGCTGTAAGAGATGAAAAATTTAATCTTGATACAGAGTTCAATATTTATAAACTTGATTTAGAAACTTGAGAATATAGAGTTGCTAGAATTGGTAAAGAAGATCAACCTAAAAAATAAAATATAAATTATGAAAAAACTTATAATTATATCACAGCCTAGTAAAAAATGATTTTTATGGGAATTAGCTCATAAATATGAAGAAGAATCAATTAAAAATTGAGATAAAATAGATATTTTGGATTTATATGATAAAAAAAATTTTCAGCCCAATTTAGAGTTTGAAGATATGAAAATATTAAATCCAGATCCAAATAGAGAAAAATTTCAGAAACTTATAAAAGATTCTGATGAACTTGTTTTTATTTTTCCTATTTGGTGGGGAAATATGCCTGCTATAATGAAAAATTTTATAGATACAAATTTTGGAGCAGGTTTTGCTTATAAATTTCAAAAATGACATTCAGTTCCTTTGAAGTTATTAGCTTGAAAAACAGCTAAAATTTTTACTAGTTGTGATTGATTTAAATATATTTATAATAATTACTTATGTCCTATGTATTTAAAAAAATACATAGAAATTTATATATTATGAGTTTTTGGGGTTGAATTAAAACAATTTGAACTTTATGATCATATGAGAAAAAGAACTAAAGAAGAAAAAGATAAATATTTAGAGGATATAAGATTAGATTTAAAAAGAGAAAAATTAACTTGAAAATTTACAAAAATAATAAAAGATATAATAGAATAATTTCTTTATTATTCATTTTAAATTCATATAGTTAAATATAATATAATTTTATTAATAATAAATAACTAAAAATGGAAGTACAAAATTTAGATGCATTTAAAAATGCTCAAAAACAATTAAAAAAAGCTTGTAGTTTATTTGATGATTGTGAGAAAGATAACAATAAATTTACTATAATATCAAATCCTAAAAGAATTTTAGAAGTAAATATTCCAGTAAAAATGGATGATTGAACAGTTAAGATTTTTACTTGATATAGGGCACAACATAATAATTCAAGGTGACCATTTAAATGATGAATTAGATTTCATCAAGATGTTACAAAATCAGAAGTAAAAGCATTATCTATGTGGATGACTTTTAAATGTGCAGTTGTTGATATTCCACTTTGATGAGGGAAATGAGGTATTATAGTTAATCCTAAAGAGTTATCATCTAGAGAATTAGAATCTTTATCTAGATGATATGTGAGAGCTTTATATAAATATATTTGACCTGAAACTGATGTTCCTGCTCCAGATGTAAATACAAATCCACAAATAATGGCATGGATGATGGATGAATATTCAGAGTTGGTATGAGAATATTCTCCTGGCTCTTTTACTTGAAAACCACTTGAAGTTGGTTGAAGTTTATGAAGATGAAAAGCAACAGCTCAAGGATGAGTTTATGTTTTACAAACTATACTTGAACAACTTGATATGAAAATTGTTTGAAAGACTATAGCTATTCAATGAGCTTGAAATGCTTGATTAACTATGGTTGAATTATTAACTGAATTATGAGCAAAAGTTGTTGCTGTATCAGATAGTAAATGAGCAATTTATAATAAAAATTGATTAAATGTTTGAGAAGTATCAAAAATAAAAGCACAAAGAAAATCAGTTATTTCTTATGAAAAAGCTGAAAAATTACAAAATCCAATGGATATTTTAGAACTTGATGTTGACATTTTAATTCCAGCTGCTTTAGAAAATCAAATTACTTTAGAAAATGCATCAAGAGTAAAAGCAGGGATTATATTAGAACTTGCAAATGGTCCTATTACACCAGAAGCAGATGAAATTTTAGAAGAAAAAAATATAAAAGTAATTCCTGATATTTTAGCTAATTCAGGTTGAGTAATGGTTTCATATTTTGAGCAAGTACAAAATAATACAAACTTTTATTGGGATGAATCTGAGGTTGATTCAAAATTATATAAAAAAATAACAAAAGCTGCAAATGATGTATATGATATATCAAAATATTATAATTGCAGTTTTAGAAGTGCAGCTTATATAATTTCTATGAAAAGAGTTTTAGATGCAATGAAATTTAGAGGAGAAATATAAAAAATGAGTAAATCTCATTTTTTTTGTTTTTTGGGTTAAATATGATATAATTACTAAAAATATAAATAAAAAATATAATCATGGATAATGATTCAAATAAATCATCTGAAAATAATGAACAAAATCATGATATAGATATTTTAATGGTATCTGATATACATGATAAAATAAAAAAATTAGCACAAGAAAGTTGAGTATCTATTTGAGATATAATAAAACAAACTGTAAAAACTTTTTCTGATGCTAATTTTATTGATAAATATAAACAAAGAGAGATTTTAGAAATAATATGAGATTTGAAATTAGAAGAATTACAATGAGAGGTTTTAAAATTTTTAGAAACAAATCCTAGAGAATTTGCTTCTTGAACAGAAGCAAAAATTTATAAAATGCATATTCCTTGAAAACAAGAAGATGTTTTAGTTGTAAAAAGAAAATATAAATGAACTTCTTTAGAAGAATTTGACATTCATAGTAAAGCTAAAGAAATAGAATTTTTATTAAAGCAAAAACAAATAGATAATAATGTTCATATTCCTGCATTATTTCATCATTTTAATAAAGATGGAGAAGAATATATTTTAATGGAATATATAAAATGAAAGACTTTATATTTAATGATTATAGAATCAATATTAAAAAATGAAACAATTAAATATTGAGAAAAAATAAAAGATATAGATGCTCAAAAAGATTTTTATCATATTTTTTATACTATGCTTGAAAATAAAAAAATATGAGATTTAACAAGGCAAGATTTTGATAAACTTGATATAAATGATATAAAAAATATTCTTTGAAATGATGAATGATATTTAGAAGAAATAAATATAGAAACTGATGAAGATGGAGAAAATATATTAAAATATCTTTATTGATTATTAAAAGATCAATGAGTCTTAAATATTAGTATTGACTCAATAATGGATATGTGATGATTAAAAATAAATAAATTTTTATTTGATATTGTAAATAGAGAGGATTTTAAATGATTATGATTTTTATCAACAACACAAGCTTTATTTTTAAGTAAAAATCTTTGACAATTCATAAGAGAAATGCATAATAATTGATTATATCATAGAGATATTTGAAATAATACTAGAAATATTATTTTAACACAATCTGAAGATTGATTATATATTCCAACAATAATTGATTTTTGAAAATCAGTAATTGTTGATAAAAATTTAAGTGATAATGAAGTTTATATTGAAGAAAATGCTGATTCTACAAGTACAAGATATGCAAATGATGAGATGATAATTAATAATTATATTGATAGATTATCAACAGTTGAAGAAAAACCATATAGATTAGTAGATAAACAAAAAGAAAATTCTTTAGAAAAATTAATGCTTATTTGAAAAAAATATTGAGTATTTACAGAAGATTTAAAAAGTGCTTTTAACTTTATATCTTGATATAAAAATGTTATATTTTTTGATAAATTAAAAAATATACTTAATCATAGAAAAGTTGCTTGATGATATGAATTGAATTTAAGTAAAACAAATAATAAAGAAAAATTTAATGAAAGAATTATTGATAAAAGTAAAATACTTTCTGAAGTTATTGTATTAATGTTTTTTACTAGAGAACAAAATTTTGAAAAAATATCAAGTTATATTGAAAAATTGGATAGTGATAAATCATTTAATCCTCCTAGAAAAAAAGAGTATATAGAACTTTATAAAAATATCTTTGAGGATATTTGGAAAGTTAGGAAAGAAGATTAGAAATCTTCTTTTTATTTTTTCTTTTTTAAATATAATGTTATAAAAATATTTTTTAAATAAATTTTATGCTTATAAATTGAAGAGAAATAGCACAAAAAATATATGATGATATAAAAAATCAAGTAGAAAAAATGGAGAATAAACCAAAATTGGTAGTAATTTTGGTATGAAATAATTCAGCTAGTTTAAGATATGTTGCACAAAAACACAAATGGGCAGAGTATTGCTGAATTGATTATGAATTAGTACATTTGGATGAAAATATTTCTCAAGAAGAGTTGGAAACTATAATTAATAAATTAAATAAAGATGATAATGTATCATGATACATAGTTCAACTTCCTTTAGCTAAACATATAAATGAAATAAAAATTATAGATTTAATAGACCCTAAAAAAGATGTAGATTGATTTCATCCAGAAAATCAATGAAAACTTTTGATTTGAGATGAATCTTGATTTGTTCCATGTACTCCAGCTTGAATTATAGAAATATTAAATGATTTTAATATTGATTTTAATTGAAAAAAAGCAGTTGTAGTTTGAAGAAGTAATATTGTTTGAAAACCAGCAACTACTTTACTAATAAATAAATGATGTACAGTAACTAGTTGTAATAGTAAGACTTTGGATATTTCAAAATATACTAAAGATGCTGATATTATTGTAATGGCAGTATGAAAACCATGACTTTTAACTTCTGATATGGTTAAAAAATGAAGTTTAATTATTGATGTATGATTTACAGTTATTGATTGAAAAATTTATTGAGATTGTGATACTCAAGAAATTGATAAAAAGTGATGTATAATAACTCCAGTTCCAGGTTGAGTATGAGCTATGACAGTAGCAATGTTAATGAAAAATACTTTAAAATCAGCTTTATTAAATAAATAATATTTATGTGAATAAGAAATATATATTATAAATTGAAACATTTTTATGATAGTTTGTCAAATAGAACTCTTTGAATATTATTATTGTTATGAATAATTTTGTCTTGATATTTTATGTATTTATATTTATTTGTTTTTAGTTTATATACAGTAAGCTTAAATTCAGATAATATACCATATAAAGTTTCTTTATATGCAAAAAGTATATGAAAAAAATATGATTTTAATTGTGATAAGAACCCATGTATTTTAGAAAAAATATCTCCATTTAATTATGATGTAACTGTAAGTAAAGATAACTATAATACTTTTTATTTTAAATTTAATCCAAAGATTAAAACAAATATAAAATTTGTTTTAACTAAAGAAGTAAAATTGATAAATATAGGAAATATAAATGATTTAAATTTAGATAAAAAATTAACAAGGGAAGAAAGAATAAAATTAATAAAACAAAAACATGATAATTTTTTAGTATTAAAAGTATATAATAAAGAATTCTTTTTTAAAAAAACTGATGATAATAAATTAAATATTTATTTAAATAATAAGTTTTTATGAATAGTTGATTTTGAAAAATGAGAAAATAAAGAAGCTATATCTATATCAAAGGTTATAGGTTTAGATAATAATTATTTTTTAAAAATATGAAAAAATAATTATATAATAAATACTATTTACTATAGTATACAAAAAATAAAATTAAATATTGATACAAATTATGTAAAAAAGATATTTGATAATAAACTATTATTTGTCACTAAAAAATGAAGTTTTATTTTTGATATAAATACAAAAAAAATAACTTTTTTTAATATGTTTTATGATTTTATATATCTTGATAATTGAGATTATATATGAATTTTAAGAAATAATGATAATATATTAAAACAAAATTTATGATTATGAAATATAAAATGAAATTTAATTGTTTATTATGATATAAAAAAGAAAAAAGTTAGATTATTAAAAAATATTGATTTTAATATTTCTAAAATTTTTAGAAAAGATAAAAAAGTAGAAATTGAAGATGAAAAATGAAATATATATGAATTATTAAATTATAATTAAAATCTTCACATAAAAAACATATTTTTTATTTTGAATTACTAAAAATAGTACTATTATAATAGTACTATTTTTTAATAAAATATTTTATGAAAACTATATTTTCTATACTTTTATCTTTTTTGTTATTTTCAACAACTTTTGCAGCAGTTGAAGATGATTCTATTATAAAAGAATTAAATAAAGATCAAAATGTTAAAAATTTACAAGTTGACTTTAAATTGAAAACTTTTAAATCTTGTGATGATATGCAAAAAGTTATGTCAGATTATATAAAGTCTTATTGGAAAAATAACAAAAATAGATTTTGATGATGAATAGTTCCTTTATATAGAGGAGTTGATATTGCATCAGATGTAGTAGAATGAAAACCTATGTTGAAGTCAAACTCTATTTCAGAAGCAAATACAACAAAAAGTGATTATAGTAAAACAAATACTCAAGTATCTTGAGTAGATGAGAGTGATATTGTAAAAACAGATGGGAATTATATATATTATTATAATTCTGAAAAAAAATATATTTATATTATTGATACAAAAAATCCTAAGGATTTAGTTGTAATAAGAAAATTAAAATTACCAAGTTATTTCTATAATCCTGTACTATATGTTGATAATAATAAATTAGTTATATTGTCTTCAGGTTATTCAAATAGGGTATTTAAATGATATTATATAAATAGATCTGATAAAACTTATGTTGTAGTTTTTGATATAAAAGATAAATCAAAAATAAAGTTAGATAAGATTTTTATATCAGATGGTAGATTATCAAAATCAAGAAAAATAGGGGATTATTTATATGTTATTTCTACTAATTATTTTAATTTTCCATATTATAGCTTTAAATCTGAAAATGATATAAAGATAACAGCAAATTCTATTTTGCCTAAAAAACTTGATATTTCTAAAATTTCAGATATTAGGGAAGCAAATTTAAAAATAAAATGAAAACTTTTACCATATAAAGTTACAGCTTGAAATATAGCAAAATGTAGTGATATAGAGTATATACTACCAGATGAAGAAACTCTAAAAAAATATAATTTCAGTCCAAGTTACAATATAATAACTACAATTAATTTATCTGATACTTCAAAATCAGCAAAAACAAAAGTTATAGCTTGAAATACATCTGATTTATATATGAGTAAATCAAATTTATATTTAACACAAAATATTTATACTCCTTATAATTTTAGATGTTGAGTAAATCAAAGATGTATAATGCCATTTTACTATTGATGAACTACAAATACTTTAATCCATAAACTATCTATAGATAAAGATAATATTGATTATAAAACTTCAAATATTATTCCTTGAAGACCTTTAAATCAATATAGTATGGATGAGAAAGATAATTATTTTAGGATAGTTACAAGTTCAAACAGATGGGATAGTTCAGATAATAAATCACATTCTGATTTATATATTTTAGATAAAAATCTTAATTTATATTCAAGCTTAAAAAATATCTGAGTTTGAGAGACTTTTCAATCATCAAGATTTATGTGAGATAAATTATTTTTAGTTACTTTTAAACAAATAGATCCACTTTTTGTTGTTGATTTAAAAAATCAAAAAAATCCAAAAGTAATAGGTGAGTTAAAAATACCTGGTTATAGTAGGTATTTACATCCATATGATGAAAATCATTTAATAGGTTTAGGATATAATACCTATCAAAATAAATGGGGAGGAACTAGAAATTGATGATTAAAAATAGATTTATATGAGATAAATTATGATAAAAAAGTAAAATCAACTTTAAATATTCTTCCTAGGAAAATAAATTGTAGTTGATTTAGTTATGATAATTGTCCTTCTTATTGTGTGAAAAATCCTTGTGCTTCAGCTTGTAAGCCTTGAGCAGAAATATGTACAATGCAATGTATACAAAAATGTGAATTTCCTAAAAAATCAGAAGATAACAATAAAGATTATATAGAAGTAAAACAATTACAATCACTTGTTTTATGAGATGCTTGAAGTTATACTGAAGCAATGAATAATCCTAGAATGTTTATATGGAATAAAAATGAAAATTTATTATTACTTCCAGTTACTTTATATAAAAATGAATCTAAAGATTCTTATAAACATATAGATTTTTTCCAATGATTGGATGCTATAAAAATAGATACTTCTTGAATAGAAGAAAAATATAAGATTTCACATATAGATACTTCTTGAATGGAAGCTAAAAGGAAAAAAGATTGTGAAAGATATATAAAACCACAAGAAGAAACTAAATGTAGAAAATTACTTGATGGTACTGAATATTGTCCACCAAAAACAACTTCATATGTTCCTGAATATTGTTTTGCAGATACTCCTATTTGATCTTATATAGCTTCAAATACTTGGAAATTTAGAAATGAATTTATAAAAAGAGCTTTATGGATAGGTAACAATGTATTTGCTATAAGTAATGAAAAAATTACAAGTCATGATATAAAGACTTGAAAAGAAGAGGGGGAAGTTATTATGAAATAAAAAAGACCAAGGATTGAAAAATCTATTGGTCTTTTTACATATTATATCATGTTTTTTTATATTTTTCTTGAAAGTCTTTTATAAAAGCCCAGAAAATATTTTCTGTATATTTTGGGATTATTTTTTCATTTGCCCAAATTATATCATGTTTTATTTTATTTCTATTTCAATCTGTACCTACTGGACAATTACAGCTTGAATATGGAATTTTTTTTATATCAGCAAAATTTTTGATATCTTTTTCTCTAATATAGGCCATAGGTCTTATGAAAGTAATATCTCAAACTTTCATTTTATTTTTTGGTGGCATTATTTTTAGGTTTCTTCATTCTATCATATTCATATAAGCTGTAACAACTATATCATCAAGATGATGTCAGTAAACTATTTTGGTTGCTTTATATTTTTCACATAATTTAAACATAGAAATTCTTCTAGCATAAGCACACCATTGGCAAGATAATCCAAGTCAATCATTTACTTTTGAATCTTCAGGTAGCTTTACAATTACTTTTTCAAGTGGTATATTTAAAACTTCTTCATAATACTTTTTCTTTTCTAAAAAGTTTATATCACAATCAATTAAAAAATCTTTATACATATAAATTGCTTTCATTTTTACTTTTACTTTTGAAAATTTAAAAAATTCACTAAGTAAATATCATAAGACCATAGAATCTTTTCATCATGATACTCAAATTAAAATAGTTTCTCAGTCTTGAAACATATCAAAATCAAATATTGCTTTTCATAATTTTTTTAATAATCTTTTTTCTAAATTTGCCATTATATTTTTATATAAAATAATTTTTATGGATTTTAGATAATAAATATAAAAAGTAAAGTTTTTAAAAAATACTTTGTTAACAAAATTTGAACAATTTATTTGAAAAATGTTAAAAAATATATATATTTAAGCTAAGTATAAATATTTTTTAAATAAATAACATATGACAGAATATAGAAGATGAAGATGAAATTCTTCAATTCCTAAACCATTAAAGGATTATGCTGTTCCTTTGTTAGCATTATTTTTAATTTTGATAATTATTTATAGTGTTTTTTCAGGTAATAATGATAAAACTAAAAATAATATAAATTCTTCACAATCAGATATTCAAAAACAAGTAGATTGATTAGTTATTTGATTTAATTGAGATAATACAAAAGCTTCAGATGAATATCCTTCTGGTGATAAAAAAGAATTGGAAGATAATTCAGTTGTTTATAAATGAGAAAAAATTATTGTAAAACAATGATCTGTTTCTACAAATTTAACTTGAAAGGCTGAATTAAATTTAGATAAATTATGAATTTTAAAATATAAAGAGGATGGTAGTTTATATTTAGAATCTTCAAATTTATGGGTTAAAGCTATAAATGATATAAATATTTGAATGAAATTTGCCAATGTAAGTATAAAAAAATGATCTGTTGTGAATTTAAATCAAAATGATGTAGAATCAACTGTTTATGTTTTGACTTGAATGGCTGAAGTTTCAAACTTAGCTTGAGCTAGTACTATTGTTTGAAAATGACAAAAAGTTTGAGTATTAGTTCAAGATGCATCAAATAAGGATGTTGATTTATCTAATATGAAAACAGATATAGATGATTATTTTAAATTATCAGATTGGTTTATTCAAAATTCTTGAGATTATTATTTAAATTCCAATAAAAATAATATAGATTCAGCATCATGAACATTATCAAGTACTTGATGAGTTGTGAATTCAAATAATATGAATAATTGAAATATTAATAATTATGTTTCATTTGATAATATAAGTGATTGAGCATATGTATCCTCAGATTCAATTGATATAAGGTGAAAAATATTATCTGATAATATTTGAAAAATTACTATTTGAGAAGATTATATAGCAAAAATAAATTTTGATAAAAAAACTTTTATTATACCATGAGTTTCTATTGATAAGAAAACAAATGATTTAGTTTTTAAATTATATGATACAACTTGAGAATTAGTTTCAAAATTTGTTTATACAATTTATAATTCAAAATGATTATCAAATGATAAAAAAACTTGATTTAAAGTAACTAATTATAAAATAGATGCTTCAAAATTTGTATTTACTTCACCAAGTACAACTTGAACTTATTCAACTTATGATAATTTTGTTACAATAAGATGAAGTGTTCCAATGTGAGTTGTGTGAAAAATAGAAGTTGATTGATATAATTTAAAATCTTTTAATTGAATTACTTGGAGGTATCATGCTAGTACAGATTATAATAATTTAAAAGTTTGAACTAATCAATATGAAATAAAATACTTTGATAAAAATGGTAAATTAATTTTTAAAAATTATTATACTATTATATTAAAATCAAAGAAGTTGTGAGAAAAAATTATTAGTGATGAAGCTAAAAAATAGTAGATAAAATCTACTATTTTTTTTATTCATCAGTAACAGTTATAGTTTTTTGAGTACTTAATGTATTTTTATTTTTATAATCTATTATTAGTTTTACATTATATGTTCATGAATTTTTATAACTATGACTAGGGTTTGCTTCAGTTGAAGTTTTTCAATCTCCAAAGTCCCAGAAATAATTACTTATTTCTCATGTTGATTTACTAGATGAAAAATCAATTGGAGTATAAGTTGGAACTTTATTCATACTTAATGTTATTTCAGCTTTTTGAGGTTGAGGTTTTAATACTAATGATTTTTTAGTACTATATTCTTTTCAATCACTAGTAACAACTGTAAGTTTTACTGTATAATTTCATGGTTTTAAATATCTATGTCATGGATTTATTGCATCTCTAACATCAGGAGGAGTTCAATCTCAATAATCATAAATAAATTTTGTTATATTTTTTCATTTTATATAACTATTTGATGCATCAAATACAACTTTTACTGGAGCATAATCTCTAGGTTTTTTTATTTTAAAATCAAGTATTTTTTCTTTTGTTTCAGCATCAATATATATAGTTTCTTTTAATTTATTGAATTGTGTTTTTATTCTTTTATTTTGAAAAGTATATATTACATCTACTTGATAACTTCATCATTTTTTTACATCATATTTTAGTACTTTTCATTGACTATCAATATCTCAATCTCATCAAATATCCCATTGTACTTTGTATAAATAATCAAGTATATTATCACTTTCTATATTTTTAGCACTTATTGTTAATATTGTAGGAGCTTTTAAGTTTTTTATAAAATATTCATGTGTTTTTCCTTGATATTCAATATTATCAAGTATTTTATTATTATTAATAAATTCTAATGGTTTATCTAGAGTAATATTCTTTTTTATATCTATTATTTTTTCTAAAGTTTTTATATTTCAATTACTATCTTTTAAATCAACTTTTATTGTATGTTTTCAGTATTTTTTAAATTTTATTTTATATATAGAGCTTTTTTCTAAATTATCAATATCAGCTTTTAGTGTTTTAGTTTTAATATTATCTATATGCCATTTAAATTCTTGTATAAATCAATCTCAAAAATCTGAATTTATATTTTTTACTTCAAATGTATATGTTAAGTCATCTAGGGGGTCTTCAGTTTCACT
The DNA here is from genome assembly GCA_027019405.1 of Candidatus Altimarinota bacterium. Lineage (GTDB taxonomy): Bacteria > Patescibacteriota > Gracilibacteria > BD1-5 > UBA6164 > JALUWO01. The sequence goes on from JALUWO010000269.1 coordinate 28,612, forward strand.
TATAGATCATTTTATGTTATTTTGTTTTGTTGCTTTTATTATAAATATTTTATCAATATTATCATTTTGTTTATCAGTATTATTTATTTGCATTCAAATTACAGTATCTTCAAAAATAACTTTTGCTGGATTGAAATTATATCAAGTATAGACAGGTTTTAATTTTCATTTTTGTTCTTTTGTTATAAAAAACCAATTTATTTTTCATAGATTTTTTAAATTACTAGCATCAAATTTTACAATTTTTCATCAATTATTTAATTTTTCTTCAGTTATTTTGACTGTATTTGATATTTCAATACTAGGAATATTTTCTATTTTTTTATCTACAGTATCTCAATGTAAGTCAATTTCTTCTAACATAAGTCTTACTTTATAATTTCATTTTTCATTGAAATTTTTTATTATACTTGGTTTTAGTGTTATTATATCTTTATCTCATCAGAAGTTCCATATATATTTATTTATTTTTATTCATTTTTCTTTTTCACTATTTGCTAAATTTGTTATATCAAATTTTATATTTATAGGTCATATTAAATTTGTAGTTTCTTTTAATAAAGCAGCTTCTCTATTAAACATATCTGATTCATTTAATACATCATTATCAAGTAATTGTATGTTTCAATATGCCAATTCTTGCCAATTTGGTAGAGATTTTATTTTTTTATCTATATACATCCAACTAGATACAGTTATAAAAGTTATTATTAATATTATAAAACTTATAACTCATCTAGTTATTCTTTGTTTTTTGAATTCTTTTTTTGTAAATAAAAATTTAAATAAAAATATTATAAGTGATAATATTTCAAATAATACAATTATAGAAAATATAATTCATATAGCAGTTTCTATAAAATTATTTATATCATTTAGATTAATTCATAATCTATAGAAAAATTTTACATCTTCTACTGTTTTTGCATTCATTACAACAAAACTAATAAAAGATCATCATAAAACTAATCAAATAAATATTATTGCTCATAAAAATCAAAAAATACTTCAAATTGATGTTTTTTTAGCTTGTTTTTTTACTGGTTTTTTTTGTGATTCTATTGCTTTTAAGAAAATTTTTTCTCATAGATTTGAACTAACAGTTTTTACAAGTATTTTATATGTTTTATTTTTTAGAATTATTTCTCATTTTCATTCTTGATCTTTTTCTGTTTCTTCAATTTTTAATTTAGCATTTGATTTTATTTTTATAAGTAATTTTGAATAAATAGGGTATTGTATATATTTGCTTTCTCTTAATATTTTATCACTAAAAAAATCTATTTTTACATTATTTTCTGATGGTACAATTGTTAAAAAATCATATTTATGTTCAACTAAATATGCAATTAAAGTTTCTACTGAATTTAAATTTATGTCATATATTATTTTTTCTTCTTTTGGAGTTTCTATTTTATTTTTTTCTTTTTTTGTATATTGTTTTTTAATAGTTTTATTTTCATTTGTATCTTGTTTTTCAGTATTTGTTTCTTGTTTTTTATCTTCTTCTTTTAACAATGGATTATTAAAATCATTTAAAACACTATCTTTTTTTATTTGTTTTTCTTGATTATTTATATCTTCTAAAATATCATTTTTTATATTTTGCTTTTGATTAGTTTTTGTATCAGAATCAGATTTGTTTGGGTTTTTATTAGAATCTTGTTTATTTTCTTCAGAGTTATTCTCATCAAGATTGTCTAAATCTAGGTTTAATTTAGATGGATCAAACATATTTTTATATTTAATAATTATTATTTATTATATTTTATCATAGTTTAATTAAAAACTCAAAAAATATATTTTGACAATAAAAAATGCTTAGTTTTTATATACTAAGCATTTTTTATACTCTTATTTTAGTTTTTTTAACTTCTATATTTCAAGAATTTTGATTATTAAATAATGGATTTTTATTTTCTTCTTCCATAGTTTGATTTAAAAGATGTTCTATTTGTTCATCATTTAAATTTATATTATCTAGATTTATATTTTCTTCTTCTATTTGTATATTTTTATCTATAGAAAATAAAGCTTTTACTACTTTATAACTTATTTCATCTATCATATCTTTAAACTTGAAAAATGCTTTTTCTTTATATACAACTAGAGGGTCTCTCTGAGCATATCATTCAAAAGCTACTTCTTCTCTTAATTTACTCATAGAATCAATATGTCTCATCCATAATTCATCTATACTTGATAATACAATTCTTCTTTCTAAATCATAAAAGTCTTCTATATTTACAGCTTCTTTTTTATATTTTTCTAGTTCTTCAATTGTTAAATCTACAATATATTCAATTAATTCATCTTTATTTTTTGTTCAAATAACATCATCTATTTCAATTTTATCATCAATTATTTCTTTTTCTAATAAATCATTTACATCTTTTATTATTTTTTTATGATTTATTGTATTTTCATTTATGTTAGTATTATTATTTACTATATTTGTGATTTGTAGAGTAATCATTTCTCTTATATCATCTTCAATATTTTCACTATTTAATATTTTATCTCTTTTCTCATAAATAATTTCTCTATGTTTATTTATAACATCATCATATTGTAATACATGTTTTCTTATATCAAAGTTATGTCATTCAACTTGTTTTTGGACTGATGTTATTTTTCTTGTAAGCATTCAAGAATTTACTAGTGGTTCATCATCAGGAAGGCTAGCAAAAACAGAAGAGTTAAACATTGAGAATAATTTATCTCATCAAAAAATTCTCATTATATCATCATTTGGTGATACTAGAAATTGAGTAGTACCAGGGTCTCATTGTCTTCAAGCTCTTCATCTTAATTGATTATCAATTCTTCTTGTTTCATGTTTTTCTGTACCAATTATATATAGTCATCAAATTTCTTTTACACCTTCTCAAAGTTTTATATCTGTACCTCTTCAGGCCATATTTGTAGCTATAGTTACTGCTCATTTTTGACCAGCATTTGTAACTATTTCAGCTTCCTTTTCATGTTGTTTTGCATTCAATACATTATGAGTAATTCATGCTTGAGTTAATTTTTGACTTAAATATTCTGATTTATCAACAGAAACAGTTCAGACTAATATAGGTTGTCCACTTTTATGAATTCTAGCAATTTCTTTAACTATCCATTCAAATTTTCCCTTTTCATTTTTAAAAAGTAAATCTTTTTTATCTTCTCTTGCTATTGGTTTATTTGTAGGAATTACAAGAGTTTCAAGTCAGTATACTTTATAAAATTCTTCTTCTTCTGTTTTTGCTGTACCAGTCATTCAAGCAAGTTTCCAGTACATTCTAAAATAGTTTTGAAATGTTATAGAAGCTAGAGTTCTTGATTCTTGTTGTATTTCAACTCATTCTTTTGCTTCAATTGCTTGATGTAATCAATCTGAATATCTTCTTCAAGATAATACTCTTCAAGTATGTTCATCTACAATTAAAACTTCATCATTGTTTACTATATAATCTTTGTCTTTTACATATACTCATTGAGCTTTTATTGCATTTTCTATATGATGTAAATCATTATAATGATTTGATACATAGATATTATCTACTTTTAAAATTTCTTCTATTTTTTGTATTCCTGCTTCTGTTAGAGTTGCAGTTTTTTGTTTTTCATCAACTTTATAATCAACTCATTTTTCAAGCATTTTTGCTATTTGTGCAAATTTTAAATATTTACTTGTAGGTTCATTATCAGGCATTGAAATAATTAAAGGAGTTCTAGCTTCATCAATTAATATAGAATCAACCTCATCTATTATTGCAAAGAATAATGGAGATTGAGTTTTATCTTCTATTTTTGAAACCATATTATCTCTAAGATAGTCAAATCCTAATTCATTGTTTGTTCAATATACAACATCTTTTGAATAGTTTTCTTTTTTTGAATTACTATCTTGATCATGAGTAATAAAACCAACTTCAAGTCATAAAGCATTATAAAGTATTCACATTTCTTCACTATCTCTTTTGGCCAAGTAGTCATTTACAGTAACAATATGTACTGCATTTCAAGTTAAAGCATTTAAGTAAGCTGGAAGAGTAGCAACAAGAGTTTTTCATTCTCAAGTTTTCATTTCAGATATATTTCAATCATGTATAGCTAATGCTCACACTAATTGAACATCATAAGGAATCATATTCCAAGTGATTTCTTTTCAATCAGATAAAGTAAATTTTTGTCAGTTTATAATTTTTGTAGCTTGTTTTACTATAGCAAATGCATCAAGTTTTATATCATCTAGTATAGTTTTTATTTTCTTACTATCATCTTCATTTTTAAAATCTAAATTTTTAAAAAGTTCTTTAAATTCTTTAGTTTTATTTTTTATATTATCTAAAGAAAAATCTTTATATAATTCTTCTTTTTTATGAATTTCTTCAACAAGTTTTTTATATTGATTTACTTTTTTCTCACTTGGATCTCAGAAAATCTTTGTTATAATACTATTTATCATTTTTTAGTTTTTTATGTTAAATAAAAATTTGTGTTAAAATATTGATTTTAATAGCAGAATTATAGTAAGATTTTTTGTTTTTTCAAAAGAGTTTTTGGTTTTTTATAGTTTTTTTGTAAAATAAACTTTAGATATTTAATATATAATAATTATTTTATAATATGATTTGTTATTTAAAAGGAGAAATTATTTGATTAAAAGAGAATGAAATAGAGATTTTATTAAATAGTGGAATATGATATCAAGTATGAATTTCTCAGTTAACATATGTTGAAATTATTGATAAAAAGTTAGAAGTAATAGAGCTTTTTATTTATCATAATATAACAGATAATTCTCAAAATTTATATTGATTTATTTCTAAAGATGAGAAAAATATATTTGAAGAGTTAATAAAAATTTCTTGAGTTTGATGAAAAGTTGCTTTACTTATATTGTCATTGTGAATAAAAACTTTATCAGAAGCAATTATAAATAAGGATAATAAATTGATAGAATCAGTGAAATGAATTTGAAAAAAAATGGCAGAAAAAATAATTTTGGAATTGAAAGATAAGGAATTATTTAAAAATGTAGCTATTTTAGATGAAACAAAAGAAAATATTAATAATATAAGAGTTCAAGATGATATATTAAAAAATGTAAAGTCAACACTAGTAAATATGTGATATAATCCAAAAGATATAGATAGATTATTTAATGAATTACCAGAATGATTGGGTAATGATATAAATAAGATTATTCCTTGGATGATAGGAAAATTAGTTTAAAAAATATAAAAAACTCAAATATTTTAAAATATTTGAGTTTTTTATATTTTTATTTATCTAGGCATTCCATAAAAGTCTAAACCTTTTGAATCAACCATAGATTTTGTAATGAAATTTTTCTTTTTTCATCTTAAGAAAAAACCTCTTTCATCAATTAAACCTTGTTCTATAAGATTTTCAATTGATTTAGTTTTTAATTTTTTCTTTGGAAATTTTTGTTTGTTTTCAAAGTAATGAGTTCTAGCTTTATAGCTCATGTTTTTTCTAGCTTGAGGATTTTCACTTCAAATATATACACTATGATCAGCTTTTTTCTTTCATTTTGCTAGTTTTCTTGCTTTTGCTTGTTTTTTTACAACACTTGATTTAAGTCCGTGACTATTTGCCATTTTATTAAATATTATTTAATTAAAATTTTTATTATTTTATTTAAAAAAGTGAAAAATACAAGGTAAAAAGTATTTTATACTTTCTACTTTTTACTTTTCACTTTTTATTGTTTTTTTTAATGGAGCGGGGGACGAGGTTTGAACTCGCACACCCAAGGGTTGAAGCCTTAGTACACTCACTCTTTTATGTTACCCCCGCATAAGCAATTATTCAATTGCAGGAAGCATTTTATAAAAAACTATTTACAAGTCAAATTTTTTTTAATAATTTCTTTACAAAAAACTAGTTTTCTCTATAATCCATTGGTATTTAAAATATTATTTAATAATAAAATTATCTTATGTTAAGTAAAGCAAAAGAAGGTATTGATAAATCAATAAGACATTTAGATGTTGAATTTTCAAAATTGCAATTATGAAGAGCAAATCCTTTATTAGTTGAAGATATTATGGTTGAACAATATTGAATTCCTACTCCTTTAAAAAATATGGCTTGAGTTTCATGTTTAGATTCTCAAACTTTAACTATAAAACCTTATGATAAAAATGCTATTTGAGCAATAGCTAAAGCTATTAGTGATTCTTGATTAGGATTAAATCCACAAACTATGGCTGATAGTGTTATGATAAAAATTCCTGCTTTGACAGAAGAAAGAAGAATAGAGTTAACAAAAGTTGCAAAAAAAATATCAGAAGAAGCAAAAATTTGAGTTAGAAATGCAAGACAAGATAGTTTAAAAATGATAAAAAAGGCAGAAGATGATAAAGAAATATCAGAAGATGAAGCTCAAAATTTAGAAAAAGATTTACAAAAATTAGTAGATGATGCAAATAAAAAAATAGAAGAACATTTGAAAAAGAAAAGTGAAGATATTATGAAAGTATAAGTGAGTATAAAAGTTAAATTTTAGATTTTTAAATAAAAATAAATGACAAAAAAATCACAAAAAAAAGATGATAATAAAAATAATAATGTAGTTGAAGAAGTAGATTTAGATTCATTAGTATTAGATGAAGATTTTGATAAAGAAGAGAATGATTCTAATGAACAAGTTTGAGTTGTATCAAAAGAAAAATGAGCAAAAATGTTAAAAGATAGATCAGAAGATAAAAGAAGAGTTTGAAAATGACTTCAAAAATTTATAGATAATGAAGTTCCAGAAGAAATGCTTGAATGAATGCCAGAAGAAGTTCAAGAATTAATGAAAAAATGAAAAAAAGATGGTAAAGTAACTCAAGATGAAGTTATGGCAGCTTTACCAAATGCAGAAGAAGATTTAGATTTACTTGATGAAGTTTATACTAGATTTTTACAGTTAAAAATAGATATTGTTGATAATTTAGATAAGGCAAATTTATTTGATTGAGATAAAAAAGCTAAAAAAGATGAAAAAGTACCAATTAGTTTATCTGAAATTTCAGATGATTCAATTAGAATGTATCTTAATGAAATTGGTAGAGTTGAATTATTAACTTGAGAAGAGGAGATAAGTTTATGAAAAAAAATTAGGGCTTGAGATCAAGAGGCTAGAAAAAAATTAGCAGCAGCAAACTTAAGACTTGTAGTATCTATTGCTAAGAAATATATGTGAAGAGGTTTAGGTCTTTTAGATTTAATTCAAGAATGAAATGTTTGATTATTTAGAGCTGTTGATAAATTTGATCCAGATAAGGGTTTTAAATTTTCAACTTATGCAACTTGGTGGATTAGACAATGAGTAACAAGAGCTATTGCTGATCAAGCTAGAACTATTAGAGTTCCAGTTCATATGATAGAAACTATAAATAAATTCACTCATACATATAGAAGACTTACTCAAGAATTGACAAGAGAACCTTTACTTGAAGAATTGGCTACAGAGCTTGATATGGATATTAAAAAAGTAAGACAAATAATGAGAATCTCTCAAGATATTTTATCTTTGGATGCTCCTGTTTGATCTGAAGAAGATACAAGTTTATGAGATTTTATTGAAGATGATAAAAATCAATCTCCTGATGAGCAAACCAATATGAATTTATTAAAAGAAAATTTATATGAAATGCTAGATTTTTTATCTCCAAGAGAAAGAAAAATTATTATAATGAGATTTGGACTTGATGGTTGAGATATGCATACATTAGAGGAAGTTGGTAAAGAATTTGGTGTAACAAGAGAAAGAATTAGACAAATTGAGGCTAAAACTCTTGAGAAATTAAAAGAACATCCAAATGCTGATAAAATTAGATTTTTTTAAAAGATTTTGAATTTTATATTCAAAATCTTTTTTATTTTTTTAAAAAAAGTTTATAGTTATAAAAAAATAATTTTTAATTTTTATCATTATGAAAGATTCAAAATATTATGTATTATGAAAAAAGGATTCATCTTTATTGAAAGAGTATTTAGAAAAATATTATTTATTATTATTAGATAAATTAGAAAAATTAAAAGATAAGACTGAATTAAAACAATCAATCAATTCTTTATTGAAGTCAGAAGATAAAAAAGATTTTATAATGAATGCTGATAATTCTAGTTTAATTAATTATTTATATTTTGAATTAATAGAATTAAAGCCTCAATTTTTATGAAATATCAAAGAAAAACAAGATTTATTTTTAAATCAAATTAATATTTTTTTAAAAGAGTGAATAAAAAGTTCTAATTTAATAATGAATAAATGAACTGAAATTCCTTGAACTAAGATAAAATTAACTAATTTTGATAATTCTCCTTATAATAAGCAAGAAGCTCATCCAGATCATTTTAAACAATGAGCTGTATCTTGAAATTGGTGAGAAAAAACAGAAAAAGAATGGTTAGAAGTTTATAAAAAGTCATTTGATTTATTAAAAGACTTAGATGAATGAATATATGATGAATTAAATCAAATTATCACAAAAATAGTACCTTTATGAACTGCTAGGGGAACACATAATTCAGCAAGTTATAAGGAAGTTATAGGTCATTTATATATGTGATATACATTAGATGCAGGAATGCCTGAATTGAATAATTTGGAAGCAATTATTCATGAATCATCTCATAATAAACTTAATTTATTATTTCAATTTGATTCTATTGTTTTGAATTCAAAAGAAGAAAAGTATTATTCAGCTATAAGGCCAGATGCAAGGCATCTACATTGAGTATTTTTATGAGTACATGCATTTGCTCCTACAATTTATATTTTATCTGAAGCAATTAAAAGTTGATATATAAAAGATAATAATTGGTTAGAAAAATTTGTATTATATACAATAAAAACAAAATTTTTATATAAGGTAATTGCAAAACATGCAAATTTATCTGAAATGTGACAGGAAATATTTGATGAAGTAAAATATGTAATATCATTAATTGATGAAAATTTTAAACAAATAAATCCTAGTAAGGAAATTATACAAAAAGCAAAAGAAAGACAGATACAGCATTTTAATGAAGTAAATAGAAATTATCCTTATTTAGAATATTAAAAAACTGTATAGATTTGCATAAAATTGAAAAATATGAGAAAATATAGTTATATATTAAGTAATTATATTTTTGCTATGCAAATAATAAAAAATATACATTATTGAATTATTTTGGTAATACTATGATTTTGAGTATTTACCAATTTTGTTTATGCATCAACAAGTTATACATCAACAAGTTGAAGAACTTCATGTAATGATACTCCTACATCATGAGATAATGATAATTCAGGTAAAAAGTGGATTCCAACAACAAATAATAATTCAGCAGCAAGTTCATGAAATTTTAGTTGTACTCAGCATTGATATTGGTCTTGAAATTGGTCTTGATATCAAAATAAAAATAATATTTATAATTGTCCTAATAATGAATATGCATCAAAAATAAATTGTTATGATTCTTCAAATAATAGTAAAACATGTACTTCAGATTGATCTTGATGGGTTAAATATAAAATATATTGTAAAAAAAGAGATGACACATCTCCAACTTGAAGTGATTTAAGTTCAAATCCAAATGATGATTCATATTTAAAAGCTTATGATTCTCAAAATATTACTATAACTGCTGGTGCAAATTGATGATCTCCAATTGTAAAAATTAAATGAGAATATGAAAAATATAATAGTCCATCAAATTATAATTCAGAAAAAGTATCAGATAATGATAATAATTCATCAACAAAGGATAAATTAGAAACTACTGAAAATATTAGTTTAGTTGATAATAATAGAGAGGTTAATAATTATAGGATATATAATTATAAAATAACTCAAGTTTGTGATGAAGCTTGAAATTGTACATCCAATCCAAGAACTTTTAAATATAATGTTTATGCATGAGATATAGATTCTTGAAATTCATCAATAACTTGACTTGATAATTTAGATTCTTGAAAAGTAGCTGAAGCTATACCATATCAAATAAAAACAACATTAAAAGATTCATATTGAAATGCTATTGTTCCTGTTGATAAATCTGATTGAACAAATATTAGAAAAATATGAATAGATATAGCTTATGATAATAATAATTTTTATTTAGATCAATATAAAAAATCTTGAACAACAGCTGTAAGTATGAGTTGATTTACTGATTCAAATTTTGTATTTACTTCAAATTGAACACATACATTTAATTATAATTCAACTAGTACATGATTTAATAATTGAGTTTATTATACAAAAATCAAAGTTTATAATCCAACTCAAAATACTTATAATAAAGCTTATTGAAATTTTAAAATAAATAGTTTTTCTTGAAAGACTTATGATTCATCAAATAATATTGATTCAAATTTAGAGTTAGCCTCAGCTATAGATTTTAAATTTAATCCTATATATAAAACTAAAATAAATTGAGATTTAGAAAAATATGGTTTTATTGAATGAATAACACAAAGTTGAAGTATTAATTTAACAAAAGATTCAAGTGCAACAAAATCACCAACAGGTAATATTTATTTAGAATTTGGATCTTGAGCAAGATTAAGTTCTTCAAAATTAGATTTAAAGGCAAATTCTTGAAGTACTTGGAAATTTATTAGGGAATGATATAATTCTAGTTGATTAGTTTGAACAATATTTAATTGAGTATCATCATTTAATTTATTTACACAATTAATTCAAAAAGCTTGAACTATTCTTAAATGATTACAAGATCAATATCTATCAACACATATAAAATATGTTATTGATTGAAAAACAGTAGTTTATAATTCTGATATTATCTGAAAGAATAATTATTGGGAAAATACTAATTCTTGAAATACTGTTCAAAACTGATTAAAAGTTTTATGATTAACATATAGTAAAAAACAAGAAGATATTATTAACAATCAAGATATTAATGATATTCATGTGTTAGGTAATATTACTAAGGCATCAGTAAAGAAAGATTTTAGAAGTAATGTATTTTCTGTATTAAAAACAATTAATTGATGAACAGATTGAAAAATATTGAATTTAGATTCTTATGATTGGAATTCTAATACAGATTGATTTAAAATGTATGATGATAAAGTATTATATTTTGATGTTAATTGAAAAACTATAGTTCTTTGAGATTGATGAGATAAGCAAGTAAAATGAATAAAAACAATAGTTATAAAATGATGAGATTTATATATTAAATCAAATATGTATTATTCTGATAGTTTAGTAGATGATTTATGAATTGTTATATTAAAAGATAAAAATTGAAAATGAGGTAATTTATATATTGATCCAACTGTTACTCATATTGTTTGAAGTATTTTTGTTGATAAAGTTATTTTAACTGCAAAAGATTGATATTATGATTGAACTATAGATTGAGAAATATCTTCAAATGAGATTTTATGAATAGATGCAAAACAAAAAGAACTTGCAAATCAATTATTTATAAAATGACAAATATTTTCTGAAAATACTATTTGAGGATCAAGAAAAAATCCTGTTGTTTGTCCATATTTTATAAAAAACTCTCAATGTAACTTAAAAACTTCACAATTATATGATTTAAATTATTTAAGAAGATATTTTATTTATGATTCAAATAATAATTGATATATTGATAATAATGATATAGCTGCAAATTGATGAAAAAATTATAAATCAACTTTTGATACTAGTGTTTATAAATATGCAAGATACCCAGTTGTAATTGAATATAATTCAATTATTCAATTATTACCACCACCATTATTTGATTAATTTGAAAAATAAGCTTGTTTTAATATAAGCTTATTTTTTTGCTTTTTTGAGAATTATGTATATATTAAGTATATAGTAAAAAATAATACAGAATCAATGTTTAAGAAAATTATTACATATTTGTTTGTATTTTTTTTATTTAGTTTTTATTTTAATTCTTATGCAAAGTGAGATATTCTTGATAATAATATAAAAATTCAGTCTTGATTGGAGAAAATAAAAGATTGATTGTGATATACTTGTGTAAAAGAAGATTGTAAAATAAATCTAGATACTATTTGATATACAGATAAAGATTATAATTGTGTTTGGGATTTTTGATGATGAATTTTTAGAACAAAAAATACAGATAAGAAATGTAATCCTTGATATATTAGTTATAAAAAATGAAAATATGAAATTAAATTAACTATATTAGATAAAAAAACTTCTGAAAATATATTAAATCAAAAACTTATTATTTTTAATTGATATATTAATAAAAAGGAAAAAACAGATATAAAAAACTTAAAACAAAATACATATTCTCAAGAAATATCTTTAGAAGATAGTGATATAGAGAAAAATGAAATTAAAGAAGATAATTTGATTAAAAAAGAAGAGGTAACAAAACAAGATAAAAATAATAATTGGGGTAAACAGGTAGATGCTAAAAATCAAATAACTAAATCAAAAATAAAAGAAATTAAAACTGAAATTATAGTTCAATCATGATTAGATTATAATAAATGAAATATTTGGAAATGTAAAAAAGAAGATTGTAAAATAAATTTAATAGCAAGTTGAGTAATAGATAAAAATTATAATTGTGTTTGGAATTTTTGATGATGAATTTTTAAAACAAAAGACACAGATAAAAAATGTAATCCTTGATATGTAGCTTATGAAACTTGAAATTATAATATAAACTTAAAAGTTTTTTCAAAAAATAATGATATTTTATATAATACTTGAATTATTATACAAAATATTTCTAAAAAAATTGAAAATAAAGTAGTTTGAGAAAATATACAAAAAAATATTTGAGTAAATAATAATAATGTTCAAACAAATAACAATATAAAAGAAAAAATAAATAATCTACCAATTGCAAAAATAAGATTACAATGAAGATTGGCTTCTTATAAAAAAGTAATTTGAAATAAAATAATTTGTAACTGAGTATCAAAGTGTAGTATAAATTTTACATGAGAAGATAGTATAGATGATGATAAAAAATCTTTGAAATATATATGGAATTTTTGAAATAATCAAAGTTTTATTTGAGCTAATCCTAGAAGTATTTATTTCCAAACTTGAAAATATAAGGTAGAATTAAAGGTTATAGATAATAAAAACCAAGAATCAAAAGCTTATTTTTATATTGAAGTTATAGGTAAAAAAAGGGAATCATTAGTTCCTGTAATATCTATTAATAAAAATATTTTCAAAAATATAAAAATATCTTGAGTATTGCCAAATAATAAATGAAAAGATACAAGAGAATTTATAGAATTGATAAATAATTGAAATTCTAAAATAAATCTTAAATGAGTTATATTAAAGGATAATTCAAAACAATTTATTATAAAAGATGATTTATTTGTATATCCAAATAGAAAAAAGAGATTTTATAAAAGAATTACAAAATTAAGTTTATGAAATAAAAAAGATTGAGTATTTCTTTATTATAATGATAAATTATTAGATAATTTATCTTGGGATTTTAGTATACCAGATGATTTTATGTTAACTCATGAAAATATAGATTTGCCTTTTGAAAAAGTAAAAGTTTTAAGAGTAGTTGATTGAGATACTATACAAATATTATTTACAAATAATAGAAAAATAAAAGTTAGATTTTTATGAATAGATACCCCTGAGACAAAAGATCCAAGGAAAACTGTCCAATTTTATTGAAAACAAGCTTCAGAGTTTACTAAAAAAAGTTTAGAATGAAAATATGTTTATTTAGAGTATTCAAAACAAAATTTATCTTGAAAATATAATAGGTTACTTGCTTATGTTTATTTAGATAAGAATAAACAAAATAATTTTAATAAAATTTTAGTTGAAAAATGATATGCTAGAGTATATATAAAATATCCTTTTAAATATGAAAAAGAGTTTTTAAAATCTCAAATAAAAGCAAAAAAACAAAAACTTTGAATCTGGCAAGATAGAAATATAAAAAAAGAAGTTTTAAAGATACAAAAAGAAGAGAAAGTTAATAAAATAAAGAATATAAAAGCTAATATAGATATAAATTATGAAAATATTTATAATGATTTATGATTTATTCCTGATTATAAAAATAAACAAAAAGAAATATATTTACCTAAAAAATATATTAATAATACTTTAATAGTAAAAAATATAAATAATTTATCAAAATCTATAAAATATAAAGTTATAAAAAATAAAAAATCATTAAAAATAATTTGATTTTCAGATAAGTATAAAGATTTAATAATAAATTTTCAAAATAAAAATTATAATGTAAAAGTAGTAAAAGGTAATAAATTTATTTTGAAACTAGATAAAGTATTGCCTGGAACTTATAAAATATATTTTTATTGATTAAATAAAGAAAAGGAAAAAATTTTTATAAGAGAATCAAGAAAGGTTATTCTAGATAAAAATTACATTGATACTATGAATAGTTATGATAAAAAAATAATAACTAAAAAAACTAAAATAAATATATCATCAAAAAATATTATAAAAAAGGATAAAAATATATTTACTAAAAATAATATTTTAAAAAATATTGATTCATTTCAAAAATCTAAAGATAAATATATCAGTTTATTTGATATAAAGTGATTTATTTTAGATATACTTATTTGATTATTATTTATGTTATTTACTTTTTTAGTTTTATTTAAGAAAAATATTTTGCAAAATAATTAGTTTCTATATAATTATTTTACTTGATTACAAATATATCAAGAGAGAGTGGAGGGAATAGGCCCTTTGAAACTCCAGCAACCTGCCTTGTCAAAGAAGTAAGGTGCTAAATCCTACCTTTTATAGGAAAGATGTTTTTTATATATTCAAATAAGTTTTGTATAACTTTATTTTGATTTTTTCTTTTATTTAATAGAAAAATACTAAAAAATCTTTCCTAAAAAAAGGAAAGATTTTTATTTATTATAATTTTAAAATATGAAATATTATATAACTTCTGAAAGTGTTACTAGCTGACATCCTGATAAATTAGCTGATAGAATAAGTGATTCTGTTCTTGATGCTTGTTTGCAACAAGATCCAGATTCTAGAGTAGCTTGTGAAACTCTAGTTACTACTTGAACTGTTATTGTTAGTTGAGAAATAACAACAAAAGCAAAAGTTAATTATACTGATTTAGTTAGAGAAACAATTAAAGAGATTTGATATAATGAGCCAGAAGCTTGTTATAATTGAGATGAAGTATGAGTACATTTACTTATAAATACACAATCACCAGATATAGCTCAAGGTGTTGATACTGGTTGAGCTTGAGATCAATGAATAATGTATGGTTATGCTACAAATGAGAGTGATAATTATTTACCTCTTCCAATAAATTTAGCTCATAAACTTGCTAAAAAGCTTCAAGAAGTTAGAGAAGATTGAACTTTACCTTATTTATTACCAGATGGTAAAACTCAGGTTACAGTAGAATTTGAAAATCACAAACCTGTTAGAGTAGATACTATAGTTATATCAAATCAACATAGAGCAAGTGTTTCTCAAGAAGAATTAAAAGATGGAATTAGAGAGTATGTTATAAAAACAGTTTTAGGTGATATGATAGATTTAGAAACTATTTTACATATAAATCCAACAGGTAAATTTGTAATAGGTTGACCAAAAGGAGATTGTTGACTTACAGGTAGAAAAATAATTATTGATACTTATGGTTGAGTTGGAAGACATTGAGGTTGAGCTTTTTCTTGAAAAGATCCTTCAAAAGTAGATAGAAGTTGAGCATATATTGCTAGGTATTTAGCTAAAAATATTGTTGCATCATGAGTTTGTGATAGAGCTGAAATACAACTTTCTTATGCAATTTGAATTGTAGAGCCAACTTCTATATATATTGATTGTTTTGGAACAGAAAAAGTTGAGAGAAAGAAAATAATTGAAACTATTGAAAATAATTTTGATTTATCTCAAAGTGGAATTATAAAAAAATTAGATTTAAAAAAACCAATTTATAAAAAAACTACAAGTTATGGTCATTTTGGTAGAGATGATGTAAGTTGGGAAAAATTAGATAGTGTTGAATTATTTAAAGAATTATTAAAATAAACTTGAAAAATATACAAAGTCTATATAGTTTAATATATAGACTTTTTATAAAATATATTTTTAATAATGAATAATACTTTTAAATCATTTCAATTAGCTTGTGATGTTATTTCTTGAGTAATAGATAATAGAAATATAGAAAATCCAATTGATGCTAGATATAATTCAAAAAGAACTTCTAGAAGATTTTTTGAAACATTGTATGATAAATATAAAATAAATTTTTCATATAATTTTTGATTAGAATCTTTTAAAAAGTATCCTGATATAATAGAATCAATAAAAAATTATATTTCTACATGAAAAATAGAAAAAAACTTACCAAAATTATGGTTATGAAATCATCAAGCTTTTTGATTAGAGGCTTTATGAGCTTATGATTATTTTCCTATTGATTGAAAAATAGTTTTAAAAGATGAGTTACTTACTCCACCTTTATTTTGAGCTTGAATAAAATCTATAGATCCTATAGTTTATTATAGATGAGAAATAAATGCTGAAGATAGAAGAAATGCAGCTATAAAAACTACTATATTAGAAAAAAATGCAGTTTTAATTTATCCAGAGTGAACAAGATCAAAAGATTGAAGAATAAGATGATTTGATTATAAAAAATATAAAGCTTGATATGATATTATAACTAATTTAGCTAATGAAGTTAATTCACAAGTGGCTATTATTACAAGTGATACTTTTGATGCCCTTCCAAATACATTAGAAGAAAGTTTAGTTTTTATGTGAGATTTAAATTCTTGAAATATAACTTTTACTATTGATATAATTGATGCTAGTTTATATGAAAATATAAGAGAATTTAACAATGATGTAAAAAATATTTTAGAAACTAATTTAAAAAAGAATTTATATTAAAATAAATTTTATTGTTTATAAATAGAGCTTTAAAAGTTCTATTTTTTTATTAATTATTTTTTTACCATTTTTCTTCAAAAAAACTTTTGACAAAACAAGTAAAAACTATAGATTTGTTTTGCTTTAGAAAAAGAAGCAAAAAATAAGAAAGAGAAGAAAATAAAAAAAGTATAAAAAACTTTTGACAAA
>JALUWO010000270.1 GCA_027019405.1 Candidatus Altimarinota bacterium
ACAACTACAGGTAATGTAGTAAACACTTCAATTCAAACAGCTCCAATAGCTCCAGCTCCAATAGCTCCAGCTCCAATAGCTCTTCCTACTCCTCCACAAGTTCCTGTAATGAATAGAGAACAATTTAAAAATGAAAAGGAAGCTCTTAAAAATAAATTTAAAGAAGAAAAAGGTATATTTAAAAATAATATTAAAGCAACTAAAACTTCATTTAAGAATGAAGCAAAAGCTTTGAGAGAACAATATAAACCTCAAATTAAACAAGCTTGGAAAGAATTGTCTACAAATGTTAAATCACAAATAAAGACTTTAAGAAAACAATATAGACCTCAATTTGAAGCATTAAAAGCAAAATTTAAAAATGCTACTGCTTCAGAAAGACAAGCATTAAGAGCTCAATTAAAGACTTTAAGTAATAATGTTCATACTCAAATTGCAAATTTAACTAAAGGTACTAATTTTGAAAAAGATATCGAAGCTAAAAGAGCTGAAATGCAAGCTAAAAGAACTGAGATGCAAGCTAAAGCAAAAGAAATGAGAGATAATTTTAAACAAGTAAGAACTCAATTTAGAGATTCTAGACAAAACTTAGTTGTGAAATGGAAAAAAATAATAGTTTCAAAATTATCTGCAAGAGTAGATAAAATGTCATTAGCAAGATTAGAAAAAATACAAACTAGAATAGATAATGCAGTTCCTAAATTAGAAAATAGAAAAGATTTATCTGAAAATAGTAAAACTGAAATTATATCTGCATTGGATGCTTTGAAACAAGTTGTAGATGCTAGAATAGCTCAACTTAAAGCCCAAACTTCTTCTTCTGATGATACAATGAATGTATTAGGTAGTATATTATGAAACTAATTTCAAAAAATTACAAGCAAGGATTTATTTCCTTGTTTTTTTTATATTTTTGTATATAAAAATTTTATACATTATTTTCATATACAAAACAACAAAAAAGTATAATGTAATTACATTTTTTTAGAAAGATAAAAAAATTTAACTAATAATTTAAAACAAGATGAATAAAGAAATAATTATTGCTTTGATAGTAGCTGGTTCAATTAGTGCAAGTACATTTGCATGATTTATGTGAAATATAGCAAATATTGTGACAACAACTGCAGGTAATGTAGCAAATAATAATATAGAACAATTTAGAGAACAAATTCAATGAATAAAATCAAAAATCCAATGAATAAGATCAAAAATTAATACTGTAAGAGAAGATTATTATAAAGCACATCCAGAAGTGAAGCAAACACAAAAAGAGTTTACTGAGGCACAAGCTCAACTTAATAAATTGCAAATGGCTAAGAAAAAAATATATAATGATATAGTTAGTAAATATAGATGACTAACAAATTGAGAAGCTATAGCTATGGCTAATAAACAATGAAGAGTTTTAGATGAACAAATATTTCAAGCTACTTTAAAAGTAAATACTGCAATGTCAAATTATCAATATAATAATAGTATAGCACAACAGACTATATCTGATAAATATAAGATATTTGAAAGTCAATTAAGTAGATTGACTACAGTATATAATAGTGATGTATCTCAATGGTTGGTTTTATTAAATATAGCAGAAGCTAAAAGAGTAGCAGAAGCTAAAAGAGTAGCAGAAGCTAAAAGAGTAGCAGAAGCTAAAAGAGTAGCAGAAGCTAA
>JALUWO010000271.1 GCA_027019405.1 Candidatus Altimarinota bacterium
ATAAGTAATGGTACTAATATAAGTAATATTTCTAATAAACATACAACTAATATTAAAGCAAATTGAAAACTAACTGATAATTGAAAAGACAATACAACACAAACTATTTGAACTACTTGAAACAATATAAAACAAAAGGTTAAGGAGGTAGCACAAGCTGATAATGATAATGCAATAAGAAGTGCATTATGATTAAAGTGAGATGTTAATACAAAGTATTTAACTTGAAAAGAAATTAGTTTAAAAGATATAAAAGAAAATGATTTCCTAAGATTAAAAACACAAGTTCATAATATAGATGCAGTTGATAAGAATATTCTTAAAAAATATAAAACAGCTAATATAATAAGATATAAAAAAATTATAAGTGAAAATATAGTAAAAAAATATTGAGTGGATAAAGTATTTATGCTAGATAAGAAAATATTGACTAAAAATTATCCATGATATAAACAAATTGTTTTAACTAGCATAAATAATATAGCAAATATTGCTTGAAATATTGATAATTATGATTTTAAAACAATTAAGAAATGTGCAAAGGTATTTGGAAAGAAACAATGTAGCATAAAAAAAGTAAAATATTTAAAATATAAGAATTGATACATTGATTATAACATAGTTACTAGAATAATTAGGGAGAATAGTAAAAAATATTATATTATTATATTATGAAAAATTATAGATAATAAATTGATCTATACAAATTATATGTTATTCAATAAACAATATTGATGGTATGGATATAAAGTAATACAATTATTAAAGATTGCAATTCAAAATAATAATTATAAAATAATGTATCTATATGATAAATATAATGTAAATACACTAAATACTGCCTATAAGACTGATATTGTTGGGATTGTTAAAACTATATTATGAATTAATTTTTAAGATCTTAAAAATGTCTTTCAAAAAAACACTGTATAAAACAGTGTTTTTTTGATCTAAATCTTGAAATTTAATTTATATTGTTATTATATATGATATAACTAATTTTATTTAATTTAGTGATTATTATGGTAGATAATATAAAGAAAAAACCAAACATAAACCACTGAAAATTCTCAAAGGAATATGAAATGTGGGAAAATTTAAAAGCTAAAACCAAAAAATTAGCTAACCGACCAACCGTTTATCAAAGGTTAAAATATTGAAAAACATTTGGAGAAGCTATTAATCCTCTTAAAAGCTTTAAAAGGAAGGTCACTAATATCTGACAAGAATGTACCAGATGTTGAGAATTTAAAGAATATAAAAAGTTTTCTAAAGATACTCATATAAGTACTTGATATATGAGCAAATGCAAACAATGTATGAAAGAAATTAAGCAAAAATATAGGAATAATCCTAAAATTCAAGAAATGGAAAGAGAATATAAAATAAATTTTAGAAAAACAAAAAAATGAAAACTTAGAACTAAACTAGATAATTTGTTTTATTGTGATAAAAAAGCTAAAACTTCTTATAAGAAACTTAAAGAGCTGTGAGAATATAGTGTGAGATACAAGTATACATATTTAGTTAATGTTATGTGAATTGATGAAAAAATTGTGAAAAATGTATATAATCTAAAAGAAAATATACAACTTTCTGTGTCAAGGAAAAAGAAGGATAATAACACAGATGATTTATATTAAAAAACTTTAAAAACTATTGATATTTAATTTATATCATTATTGTAGTATATACTTATTTATTACTTAAATTTATAAAAATAAATGACAAACACAAACATATTAGAAATCATAGATAATGAAATGAAAAATTTATTTAAAAATGAAAATCTTGAAAAAATATTAACAGATGAAAATGATAATACTGTCACGATGGAATATGAAGTAGAAGGTAGAGAAAAAGTTTATCATGCTAGATATGATAAAAGATTTGAAACTATTGATGTTGAAATAGGACAATTCTATCCAGATGGAAAAACAAGTAGTTTTTTCTTTAAATATAACCCTTATACTAAGATACAAATTAAATAAACTTTTTAATTAATTAAAAATAGTTATTATGCAAGAAAATTCATTAGAATTTTATAATAAAGTTAAAAACATTATATCAATAGGAACTGAAATAAAACTTATTGAAGATATTGATTATAAACAGAAGAAAATAAAGTTTTCCAGAAAAAAATATAAAATATTTGAAATAGATTTATGATATTCTTGAGTTGATATCTATGTTTCAAATAAGTGAGTTTGAGTAAAAATTGACATATATCCAGTTTTTATTTATCTTATACAGAATAAACTAATAAATGAGAAAGGTCTTTTGTTTTTTAAGGATATTCTAATTAAAAGAATAAGCTCAGATAAATATTGTAACAAAATATCTAAAAAAAATGCTTTATTTCTTATTGAATATCTTAAAATTGATAAATATTTAGAAAAATTAGCATGATAAGTTATTAGAATTAGTACAAAAAATTTTTATACTTTAAAATAATATGAAATGAAAATAACAAATACACAAAAAGAAATAATTAAATTAATTGAACCATTTATGGATAAAATATTAACTGAAGGATGTTTATTTTATTATAAATCAGATAAAGATAAAGAAATTATTAAATATGACTGAGAACCATATACAAAAGGTTTTTTACTAAATATAAAAATTATTTGACATTATGATATAACAGCAGTATTAAAATATATAAATGCAATAAAAACACTTAGGGAAATAAATTGGGAAACGAAAGAAAAATGAGAAGTTTCAAAATACAATATAAAATTTTCAAAAGATTTTAATTATATTGAAATATGGGAAGATAGAAGATTGTTTGATAAAATCCCAAATAAACCACTTCATCTTTACACAGAGGAAGAAAATAAAAAACTTTTATCTTTATTATTTAATCATTAAACAAAATTAAAATGCTAGTTGATACTTTAAAAATTAAATATTATATCAAAAATGTTGATGAAAATCAATATGTTGATGTATATTGAGAAGATAAATATGTATTAGTTGAAAGAGAAGGAGTTAGTCAATGTATTTATTTTTCAAAACAAGAAGCTATTGAAGAATTAGAAGAAATAGCAGACCAAAAAGAAAGATGAAGTTATATAATTGAAGAAGTATTTGAAATTTAATGTTATAATAACATGCTTTATTTTATAAAAACTAGGAAATACTATATACTAAGCTTATTTTTTAATGTAGCTTAATGTTATAGTTGTTGGTTTCCTAGTTTTTTAGTTAATTTTATTTATTAAAAGTGTTTTTTCCCCTTTCTTTCAAAGATTATTTAGTATATCAAAGTGTATATACTGTCAGACTTGATTTAAAAACATCATATTGATTATATAGTTGTTTTTGCTTATGACTATAGGTATATATTGAGCTTCTACTTCAGTAATTTTATCACCTAAATTATTACTATTTTCTGAAATTGGCTTAATTTCATAATATTTTTTTCAATATGAGATTAAAAATGTTCTTGGAGTATTATCTGTCCTTATCTCAACTTTATTTCACAAATTTAAGAAAATATCTGGATAGATATCATACTTTTCTTTAATTAATTTTAGTATAAATTTTATTCTTTTTATAATTATTAAAGTTCAGTCTAATTTGCTATATTTTATCTCTTTTAAAAACTTTTCAAATACCACCATTGGATAAAACCCAAATAGAGCTAAATTATTTAATGATATTTTTTTTATCAGGGCTTTATTAGTGTATATACTATTAAAAATTTGTCTTAGAAATATATCCTCATATATAAATTGCATATATTCCGGTATATCATGTGCAGTGGTATAAACCTGTCAGTTTACATATGCTATGTATATAATTTTTTGATCTGTCTTGATTGTAACTAAATACTTGTTATAATATTCAGTTCAATTATGTTTCATTTCATTTATGGCACTATCTATATTTTGAGACAATACAGATAAGTAGCTACTATCTTTAAATTCCAAAACCATTCAATTTAGTATATATTGTCATATAGATTTAATTATTGTATTTTTTTCTTTTTCTACTAGTTGTATAATATTTTCATAATTATTAATTAATTTTGTTGTTTTTACATTTTCTATAAATTTATCAACTACTTTTTTAATGATAGGTAATATGTTATTTTTATATTCCATATTCATACTTTTAGCAATAGCCTCTACTGGAATTTCTTTTTTTAATAACTTATTTATTTCATTATTTTTGTGTTTTTTCCAAAATACTTCAAATAACTCTACTATCTCAATAGATACATTATTATTTATTAGGTATTGATATATGTTTTTTCTACCTCTAAAATGAACAGTACTAACATAAGGTAATAGATTTTCATTTACTTTAATGTTGTTATAATAATTAGATTTTAGTATAAAATAATTAGAAAAATTAACAAACTTTGATTTAAATCAGTAGTCTTTATGTGCTTCAGGTATCGCTATTCTAATATAATTTATATATTGTCATTCTTTTATTAAGTTATTTATATTATTAAGTATAGTTGTTTTAAATTCTTCATATCATATAAAATCTTTTTGGTATTTTATATTATTTAGCAAAAAGGTATAATAAAAATTACTTCATACTATTTGTGAAACTTGTTTAATATATTTAGGGGAAAGTTCCATAGTTTTAGTTTTTATTAAATAAATATATAAAACTATAAAGAAAAAAAGAGTGGAAAGACCACTCTTAAATATACATTACTGTATCTTTAACCTTTGATTTCCATTGTAAAACAGTAGTAACTCAATTACCAGTCATTCTTCTTATTATTCTAAATAAAGAAGATGGAAGTTGTTCATTTTCAGATATTCAATATTCCTTAAATAATGCTTGAACTGTTTCAGTATTTTTTTCTATAGAGCCTAATATTTTAATTTCATTAGAAATGAAAACAGTTTTTAATCCTTTTTCTATTCTATAATCTAATAGTCTTTTATAAATATTTTGATGTCTATCAATTTGATAAAGATTTAATAAAACATCATCAAGTATAAGAATTTTAGTTTTTAGTGCCATTTCATATGGAAAACTATCAATTCCAAATGATTTCGTATTATTTGCAATACTTCTAATTTCTCCTTTAGTTTCTAATAAATCTCATTCTTCTATATAATAACAGTTTTTCCATTCTTTACGATATTGTCAACTAATAATCTTTTTCTCTCAGAAAAATATTTTTTTAATTAAAGTCGTTTTTCAAATTCCACTTTTCCCTAATATAAATATATTATTTTTTCATTGTTGATTTTTAATAAATCTTCCAATAAAATCTATTAAAGTTCTATTTTCGATGTTTTTATATTTATCTGCATTTTTTCTAATATTTTCAATTTCTGATAATACAGTAAATTCTTTTTTTTTGTCTTTATTTTTATTATTTTTATTATTTATTTTTTTATTCATTCTATCTCTGTATTTTTTTTCTATATTTTCCATATTTTTTTTAAAGAAAGGGTCAATATTATTTTGAGTATTTTCTCTCATTTTCATTAATGTTATGTTATTAAAATAATTTAATTTTCATTCATAATTCTATCAATTTCCTCTTCTGTTAATTCATTAGCATTATATGATACACTAGGGATATGAGATAATGCTTGTCTTATATCTCAATTTTTATTTTCTTTTATTTTCTTTGATATTATAAGATTTTCAATATCTAAATGAATATTGTCAGAACTTCATTTATATTTTTGTATAAGTTCTAATCCATTATCATTAAGTTGTTTATTAAGTATATAATTTGTTATTTTTGCAATAGTTTTGTGGTAGTTTGATAGAATATTGATAGGTATATCATACTCTTTTGATAAAATATTCAATATTTTTTTCTTTACCAAATCAAATTTATTTAGTTTTTCATTTTCAGTAGTTGTATCTATTTTGTATATCATCTTAATAAAATTATATAGTGTTTTATCTAACTTTTGACTACAACACATATTATACATTTTCCTAATATCTTCTATATTGTATTCTTCTTTATAAAATAGATAATTGGCAATATGTTTAGCTGTTTCTATATTAGTTATATCATACATAATAAATTTAAGTAGTTCTTTTAAATTTATTACTTCAATTCAATATTGTTTCATGGTAATTCATAGAACTCATAATCTCCATTTAATATAAATATTAATAGGAGTTTTATTATATATTTCTTGAAAATTTTTATTCTTTTGTTTCTTCTTAAAGAAATCTTTAAAAAGAATATTATATTCTATTCAGTTATTTTCTTCTTTTATGTAATATATATCCTTTTCTTTTTTATTTATTATAACAAAAGGACTTGTTTTTAGGATAAATCAAGTTGTATCAAAATGTGGTAAAACAAATTTAATAACATCTTGGTATTTATATACTCTTGATTTGATTTTGACTTTTCATAATTTAAGAACTCAAATACTATTTCTAGTTTTTTCAGCAAATATCATAATTTAATTTTGTTATATAAATAGTTTAGTATTTTATAATAGTGATTTTAATATCTTTATAATAACAATATAAATTAAATTTCAAGATAAAAAAAGAAGAATATTATTCTTCTTCATCTCATTCTGCTATAACCATATTAATATTATCTTTTTTAAGTTCATTTTCATCTAAAAATAATGCACCAACTGTATATCTAATTCATAATGGCAATGTTATATCTTCTAATACTTTTGTTAGATGGATATAGCTAAAAGCATATTCTTTCATTGGATTAAAATTATCTTCTAATTCAAACACTTCATCA
>JALUWO010000272.1 GCA_027019405.1 Candidatus Altimarinota bacterium
TGATTTATTAATTAAATATTTTTTTAAATCTGAGATTGACATATCTTCTAACATATTATTTCATAATTTAATAATTTTTTTGTTAAATATATTTTTATTTGATTTAATTATTAGTTTTAAATATTTATTTATTTCATCTTTTAATATATCATCAATCAAAATCTCATTCCATAATTGATTTTCATTATTTTCAAGTACATAATGGTTCTTTATTTTATCAAGGATGAAGAACTGTGTTGGATAATCATTATTGTTATTCTTTGGAAAGGATAATGACATATTTAATTCTAATGTATTTTTTATTTTAATTAAATCAAATAATACATAATATGACATTTCTAATCAATTTCATATTCATATTGCATATTCAGTGCGATATTTTGTTCATTCTTTTAATTTATCAACATCAATATTTATAACATCTTCTGGGATAAATATATTGATATATTCTTTATCAATATATTTAGGTACAACTCCATTAATAAACATATACAGATATATATTAACTGTTTCAAATCTTATTATTCAATTGTTATCAACAAATTGTTGAACACTTTCATCTTCAATTGGCAATAATTCATCAATATTATCATGCTCAGTTAATATATTATCATCTGGAATTTTATATACATAAGCAAATTGGAGTATATAATTAGCTATTTCAGGTTCTGATAATGATATTAGAATATCTTTTTCAACTTCTTTTAAATAATTTGGAACTGTTATATAATCAATAACTTCTAAATCTGTATTAACAACAGCAATTATAGTATTAGCAAGAAATTGTCTTTTTCATTTTGGAAGAGCATCAGTTCATATATTTCAACTTCTTTCCCTTATTTTAATATCTCATATTGTTTGAACTACTGATAATGTAGCTATATACAAATCTTTATTTTCAGTTTTAGTGAACAAATATTTTTCTTTAATCTTATTATCTACTGTTTTAAGAGTTACTTTATACATCTTATTTATTTTAAATTTAATTTAAATTATCCTAATTGAGATCTAACATCATTATATGTTTCAATTCATTTATTAATATCATTTAACATTTTATTTATTCAATGAGGTCATCACATACCATTTGTTATATTTATTAAACTTTCTAATGTATGTTTAAATCAATTATGATTTACTTGGGTTTCTAGTTCATCTAAATATGTTATAGCAGATTGTGCAGATATACTATTAACTCATTGATAATTGTCAACAATACTTTTAGCTTCTGAATATTGTTGTTGCAAATTATAAATTTTATCTACTAATCAGTTAGTTTGCAATGACTTAATTCTTTGAGCCTTTTGTTTAGTATCTTCTAATGTTTCTATTATTTTTCAATACATTTCAGCCATTTCTTTTAATTTTTTTCTATAACCAATCACATCTGATCTATCTAATTGTCAATTTGGCAAATCAACATAACCATTTACTGCACTTGCAACTGCACTCCTTACTCTTTCCCGTCAATTATTAGTTACAACAGGATTGTTGTCAGTTTTGTATATTATATTTCCTAATTTATCAGCTGATATTTCCATTCATTTTTTATCTCTTTTTATAGTTGATAATATAGCAGTAAAGTCAGTACTAAGTATATTTATTTCAATATCAGATATATCTGTTACAAGTCTTTCAGATAATTCTTTAAATGATGATATTTGATTTCATGCTTTATTGATATATCCTACAAACTCATTAATAACTTTCATTTTTTTGAATATTCTATCTTTATTATCTACTAACATTTTAAATTCATCCCAACTGATATTCTTAACATCTAGTATAGTATTATTTTCATCTTCTAGTTTTTTTATTACATCAATATATTTATCTATATTAAGATATAAGTCTTTATTAATAATTTCTCAATAAATTTCATATTTTTTAATAAGTCATTTAAGTTCTTTAAATTTTTTATAGAAAATATCCCATTTTTTAACTTTTTCATTATAAAACTTATTAATTTTAGCAGAATAATTTAATCATATATTTTCTTCATTAATACCTTTATAAACTATAGCTATTTCTTGTAATAATATAATAAAATCACTATATATGTCTTCTATTTCTTTTTTTATTCCTTCTTCATAATTATAACCATCTGTTAATAATCCTAATAAAATTCAAGATATTTCATTAGCCTTATTAACAATAGCATCCATTCATTTCCATCATTTAAGATTATTTATCTTATCATCTAAAACTAGGATGTTTTTTATATATACAGTATTAAATTTATCTCAACCACTGAAGATGGCATTAACTGCTTTTTCATTAAGTTCTAGTAATTCATTATAGTCATCAATATATGCAATTGTAGCTCAAAGATCAATAATTATATCATTAACATAAGTAATAATATTAGGAACATTTATATCAAAATTGTTAGATATTGAGATATTATGCTTCTTCATTAAATTTATTATATCTTCTATATATGAGGAAGCATGTTCTATCTTTTCTATTTCTTCAGTTGTTAAAGTATTTGTATTATAACTATCATTAAATTCATATCTTTTTCATTTAAATGTTATAGGATCTTGTATTATATGTTTAACAACTGTTTTATATTCTTTTGGATATGCTTCTTCTTTATTTAGAATTTTTTCTAAGAAGTTAGCAGTTTGATTTCAATTACTAACCCATTTTCAAATAAGTTCAAATTTTGTACTATATATTCAAATACTTTTTAGGTTATTTAGATCTTCTTTTAATTCTTTTTCATAGTGTTTTATTACAGATAATAGCTCTTCTTTACTTTCTTGTACTAACTTAATATCATGTTGTGCTATTATTCTGATATTATCTAAATTATCTAAAATTATTTCAAGTATGTTTTTTGTGTCATCATATATATTTTTCTTATACATGTAGATATATATAGCTATAGCGAAGATTAATGCAATAAACCCATATTTAAAGCTATATGTTAAAACTCATGCAATTGAAAAAACTATAGCTAACAATACTATTCAAATTTTACTTCATTTCACAGTATCATAAAAGTTATTA
>JALUWO010000273.1 GCA_027019405.1 Candidatus Altimarinota bacterium
ATAAGTATGCAATACTACTATTAGCTACATTTTCATATTCTGATATAAAATTACTAGCAATGTATGATAATAACGACTCTTGCATTTTTAACCTTTGATATTAGTATTGCACTTTTTTAGGGTAACGACTAAGTTGAGAAATATTTGAGCCGCAGGGTCAAATATTTCTCTTCAATGATTTGTTATATTTTTTATTATTTAGTTCATAAGTACTAATTCTTTTGTAGATATAAATTCTAATTACCCAATAAACAATTTCATTAAAAATAATAAATACAACTACAGGTAAAACAAATAAATTATAATTTTTATAATATAAAAATAAGGATAATATGACTGATGAAAACTGGATAGCAATTAAGATTTTTTTATAAATACCAAAATAATAAAATTTTATTAAATTTTTATTTTTATCGCTAATAAGTTTCCTTTTAATCACATCTTCTACTACTTTTTTTGCTAAACTATCAAATATTAATATAAACACTATACTTGATATTGTATAAAAAGCATACAATATAATAAAATATAATGGTTTAAGAATAGAGTTAAGTAGCATTAATACTAAAAGAACTGCATTTACCATATTTATAATTATTATAGAATAGTTTTTATATTGATGCTATGATTTTATTGATTTTTAATTTATCAAAATAATCTGCTTCTATTATGGTTACAAATATCCACGCAAATATTAAAAATAAAATTGATGTTAAAGATAATTGTTGATTTAAAGTCATACTTTTTTGATAAAGTTCTTTGAATATATAAGAACTACCATAAAAAATTATAATAAGAATCCCTACATTTATCGAAAGAAACAAAATGTATAAAGGGTAAGACTTTTCTTCTAAAGATTTAATTAGTTTTTGTAATATTTCCATTTTTTACCTTTTTTTAATATAACGATCAACTTCACCGACAGGTTTACCTGTTCGGTGCAAGGATTTGTTAGATGATTTTACTCTATCAACTCAGCTGGATTTATTTTAAACTGTAGCATATTAGCCGTCTCTCTTCCATTATCTCCACCTTTTCTTTGGATTGTAATATTTCCAATTTTAAAACTTCCTCTTGGTGTTATAATAATTTCACCATTGCCAAAATGATTTAAAACTTTATTTATAGGCTCTAATGCCCATTTTATAGTATTACTATCTTTTAGTTTTAAAATTACTAACATCCATTCAGCAGAAAATTTACCTCTACCTTTTAAAATATCATTTACTATTAAAGTTTTATTTTCTTTAAAAAAATTTAATAACTTTTCTTGTTCTTCTTTAGTAAATTCATCGGCAAACATTCTTCTTTTATCTCTTGGATTATTTATTTTAGGTGGTAATTCCCCAGTAAAATATTGTAATAATTCATATACATCATCTGGAATATTCCAAAGTTCATTATAATTTTTAAGCCATCTTTTATCAATTTGATTAAAACCTTTTGGATTTGATACAAGTTTTACTTGTAAATTTTGAATATCTGTTAAACTTTTTAATTTTATCTCAATTTTTATCTCTACTTGGACATCGGCTTTATATGAGCCTTTTACTTTTGTAGCTTTAACACTTTCAATATCAGCTAAATCATAATTCATAGCTTTCAACCAAAGCTGTGCTAATTCACTATTTTTCCAATCATTAAACTCTGCTATTGTAAAATCTTCATTTTTAAAACCATTTTTAGCAGTTGTTGAACCTCTATTTATTAATATCTCTTTATCTGTCATTTTATTTTACCTATTGCTTTCATTAAATTTTTTGCTATCTCTTCAATAACTGTTACTGTCATAGCATTTCCTGTTTGCCCTAAAAGTTTAGAATTTGAAATCTTTCCTTTTATATAGTCTGCATATTTTTTTGGAAATCCTTGTAATAATAAAGACTCATAGCCTGACAACTTTCTAAATTGTCCATTTTTAACATATAAAATTCCATGTCTTCCTTTTCGTAAAGTTGGAGTTTTTCCATGATATATTCTTAAATCAGATTGTCTTGTATCTATAATTTTAAAATCATCTTTTAATAATTTATCAATAGTATATTTACCCTTATTATATTTATTATTTAAATATTTTAAAAAAGTTAGATAAGATTTATGCTTTTCATTAAATATTAAGGATTTA
The DNA here is from genome assembly GCA_027019405.1 of Candidatus Altimarinota bacterium. GTDB lineage: Bacteria > Patescibacteriota > Gracilibacteria > BD1-5 > UBA6164 > JALUWO01. The sequence goes on from JALUWO010000273.1 coordinate 2,126, forward strand.
TCATCATCAATTAAACACTCCTCTATTGTAAGTTTTTTATCACTATTTTTAGGAAATTCATATTTAAAATTTTCATCTACTAAATCTTTTCTAATGCCTACAAAATAAATCCTTTCTCTCATTTGTGGCACACCAAAATCAAGGCTATTTAAAAGTTGATGATAAACTTTATAGCCTGCTTCATCTAAAAGTTCTAAAATTACTTTTAATGTTCTCCCTTTATCATGATTTATCAAACCTTTTACATTTTCCAAGATAACATATTTTACTTTTTTAGCTTTTAGTATTTTTATAAGTCCATAGATAACTTGACCTCTCTCTTTATCTTCTAATCCACATCTATCACCAATGATTGAAAAAGTTTGACAAGGAAAACCACCCACCATAAAATCAAAATCTGGTAAATCATTTGGATTTATTTTCATTAAATCACCATAATTTTCCTCATTTTGACCAAAAAAATTTCTATAAGTAATCTCAGCATCTTTGTCTATTTCACTAAATTCAAGACACTGCATATCTAAATTTTCAAGACCAATTCTACCACCACCAATACCAGCACAAAAGTCCATGAATTTAATATCTTTCATTTTATTAAACCAACTTTTTATTTGATTTTATCAAAAAATATAAATTTAGTATAAAAATATTGCAAATTGACATATTTTTAAATAAGATCCTCTATAATTCTCTTAAATTCGCTTAGTTTTTCACTTGAAATTTCACCATTTTTATATTTATGCATTATATTTAATGGTTTTAAATCTTTTCTTTTAGGTGTTTCAATATTTAAAAAGTTTTCTAAATCTTTATTAAAATAATGAATTTTTTTTGTAAAATCATTTTTACTTTCATTGATAAAATCATTAACTAAAGTTTGAATTTCATCATCATCACTATCCATTAATACAGAATGATTAATTCCAAGATAATTAAATAAATTCATAAATCTATGTATATTAAATTTGCCTAATGAATCTAAAATATAAATATGTTTATCTTTTAAGTTTTTCCATTCATCGTTATTATTTATTAAATAATCTAAAAATACTTTTTCACTAGCTCCTTCGCAAATCAAAATATGTTTAGCAAAAAATAAAGATGTTCTTTCACTATCAAGCCATAGTATATATTTAAATTTTTCTTGTTCAAGTTTTAAATCAATATCATCATTTTCATTGGCTAATTTTTTATTTCTTATTTTTGATTTTAAAGTATCTTTTATACTGTCATCTTTTAGTATATTTAAAAAATATGCAAACATACTTGTATTCTCATCAAATAAATTACTTATATTTTCTTGAGATAATTGAAAAATTTTTGTGTTATTCTCTCTTTTTATTCTAACTATAGAACTAAGAGAATCAATATTTTTACTTGCAAATATTGGTGAATGTGTTGTAATAATAATTTGCTGTTCTTCTCCTTTTGAGAGTTCTTTTAGGTTGAGATTCATTTTTTCTTGTTGAGAAGGATGCAAAAAAGCTTCTGGTTCTTCAAATAAAATTAAAGTAAAATCTGGTGAAAATTCTTTCTTTGTAGTTGATTTTGTTTCTATGTATTTAACTGATAATTTCAGTAATGTATAAATTAAATGTCTTTGTAATCCTTGACCAAATGAATCAACACTAACAATTTGATTATTTAAATTACCATCTTTTATGTAATGTGATACTAAATTTTTAACAATATCGGCTGGTTTTATTGGATTGATATTTAATCCAAATTCAATACCCCAATTTGATATTTCATCGTTTATATCATTTTCTAAATTTTTCATGGAAAAATCATCTTTGGATTCTTCTTTAAATGTATTATTAAAATTTTCAAAAGCACTATTTAAATTTTTGTAACTTTCACTTTTTTCGATTACTTTTTTCATAACAAAATTAATCATTTCTCTTAAGGGAGAAGGTCCACTCATTTTTAATGAGTCGTCACTTTTACTTAATTCTGGAATATAAATTATCGTACCTAATTTTGCTTGTGATATATTTTTTGCTCCATAAAAATATTTTTTTGATAATTCTCCATTTTCATAAGCAAATATATTACTTTGGTTAGATTTAACTAAAGGTTTAAAGTCTTCATTTTCTGTTCTTAAGATTTTTCTAACTGTTAATAAATTATCTTGATTTTTGTATTCATCTTTTAAATTACTTTTTTCATCATTTGTTAATAAAAAAGTAATTTCAATATAAGACTCATTGTCATTTGTCTCAAATTTTGGAAAATCACTTTTTTCATTAAATTTTAAATCTTCATAAAAAATTCTTATTGCTCTAAAAATATTTGATTTACCAGCATTATTTTCACCAATTAATAATGTATATTTATCTAGATTAAATTCTTCATGTTTTATAGAACGAATATTATGAACTATAATTTTTTTTATTTGCATTACTATTTACCTTTTTTTATTTATTATCAAATGAAACTATGACTAACAACAACATCATCTAACGATTGACTTGAAAGACAAGTGAGCTAACGATTTGAATATTTGATATTTAATTTAACTTTATGCAACACCTAAAAGCTTAAAATTTCGCAGTTTTCACTTGTTCTTTCCAAGGTTTTGTTAGTAAACTTATATATTCAAATTACTAAAACCTTCATATTTTTGAAAAGATAATAAATATAAACTTTTTAATATATTTTCATCAATTACTTTCAATTCTTTAAATACTGTATTTTCAATACCACTTTGTTGAATTTCTTCAAGTACATCATCCATTACTTTTGGTAAAACTTCAACGAGCTGTTTAAATGCATCTTTTTCTCCTGTTACAATTTCATAAAATTTATCTATTGATACTCTTCTTATTTTATCATGACTAATAGGTTCTCCATCTAAAGAGATTTGCCACGGAATATTTTGACTATTTTTTGCTATAACTTCAACAAGCATACAAGTTGCTTCTGGTACATTATTTATTTTACTTGACATCCTAGTATATGTTTTTTGTGAAGAAGACGAGTTCATTGTATTATGTTTATTTTTCATTTCAACATATATTTTTTCTTGGTCATTTACTATATCAAAACCTTTTTTTGGAACATACCAATTTGATTTCATAATATTTTGAGTATTTTGTACTGTGTCTTTATGATGAATGTATTTAAAAATATTCTGTTGAAAATATCCTATATTATTACTATTTGATTTATCCATTTGTCTTATTGATTCTGCTTCAATTATTTCTTCAATACTCTTTCCGTAAATTTTTGAATCAAAAGTTAATTTAATAGGGTCAATTAGATTTTTATTAAACTCTTTTAAATTTATTGTAAATCTATACTTTTCTATTGTTCCTTTAACATGATTAAACAAATTTATATCACTTATAAAACTTAAATTGTATTGCTTCATTTCTTTTCCTTGGTTAATTTATTTAAATATTTTATTATAGATAGTCCAACTTCTTTAGCAACATTAACAGGAACTGCATTTCCTATTTGTTTATATTGCTGAGTTAGTGGTCCTTGAAAAATCCAATCATCTGGAAATGATTGGATTCGAGCATTTTCTCTTATACTAAAAGGACGAAGTTCATCAGGATGACATCGTTCCGTCTGTTTTTGAGCAGGAGAGCATAAAACTGTTAATCCTGGTTCATCCCAAGACAATCTTCGTGCTATTCCAGTTCTGCCACCACCCATAAAATAAGTTGTTTTCATATATTCTCTTGCTATATCATCTGGTAAATCCTTCCAACAACCACCTGGTTTCACATATTTCAATACCTCTTTTTTAGCTTCATTATATGTAGCACATTCTGATTTTGGAACATCTTTTAAGATATCTTTTAAAGTTAATTTTTTATCATGCGGTTTAGGAAACTCAAAATCATCTTTGATTTGATTTTTTATATCTTTTCTAATTCCAACTATAACTACTCTTTGTCTTTTTTGAGCTACACTATAATCAAGAGAATTTAATACTTTATAAACAACATCATAGCCTGAATTTTCAAAAACCTTAAGCATTGTCTTAAATGTTTTACCTTTATCATGTGTTACTAAGCCCTTAACATTTTCAGCAACAAACATTTTAGGTTGCAACTCATCTAAAATTAAAGCATAATCATAAAATAGTGTTCCCCTAGTATCATCTATACCTAATCTATTTCCAGCATAGCTAAATGATTGACAAGGATAACCACCAGATAGCAAGTCTATCTCTTCATCATCTTGTAAATATTTTTTTATACCTGTTTGAGATATTTTTGTAATATCACCTTGAATTATATTCCAATTTGGTCTATTTTTTTTTAATGTTTCACAAGCCCATTTATCAATTTCTAAAACAGCTTTTGTTTTAAATCCTGCTTGCTCTAAACCAAGTGCTAATCCTCCTGCACCTGCAAATAGTTCTACTACATTATATATCTTTTTTTGTTTCATATTTATATTTATCCATTTATAATATTTTCAATTTCATTAAATTTATTTCTTTCATACTCATCAAAATTTAATTTAATCTGTTCTCTATTTTCTTCATTATCATAATATTCTATTATTTTATTTGGCACTCCATAATCACTTGCTAATTTGCCATTTTCAGATGTCGCATTGTATTCTAACTTTACAAGTAATTTATCTATGCCCGTAATATCATCAAAATCTTTATTATGTATTTGTGATTCTAAAAATTTATACATTAAGTTAAAAACTCCTAAATATTTAACTAGTTGATATTTGAGTATATTAAATACGAATTGAGATGATGTTCTTATAGCTTCATCTGTTGGTTTATTTTGTTCACTTATTTTATAATTAACAGACCCCATAAAGCCATCTTTTAAATAAAAATATAAAAGATTTGTTAAAAGTGATGAAGTACCATTTTCATTTTTTACTTCAGTATCTATAATTCTAATTAATTGATCATTTTTAATAATTGGCTTTACTACCCATAAAAAATTATTGAATCCATTATAGTCAAGATATAAATTATATGAGATAGAACTAACAAACTTTTTTAAAACCTTGTAATGAAGAATATTTTCTGGCTTCAACAATAATTTAATTCTATCATAAACATCTATCTTATCACTATATGAAATAACCTTATACATATTCATTATATTATCAGGTATATTTCGTTGTTTTTGTTTTTGTTTGATATTTTCTTTTTTTAAGTTATCTTCATTATTTAAAAATTCTTTATCTGTTATAAAGTAATCAATTTCATTTTTAATTGAATTTTTATCATAATTTTTATGTTTTATCTCATCTTCTGAACCATCTAAAATTTCTTTAAAATTTTTATTTAATATTAAAACTCTACCACTATAATGATATAAAAATCTTCCTGCTCTTCCCGCAATATTCTTAGCATCAAATGTTTTTAATGGCTTATGTCCTTTACTTGCATTTAATACAAGAAGATTTTTAGCAGAAGTATTAACCCCTTCTGTGATAGTTGTAGTAGAAATTAAAATATCAATATCACCATTATTAAATAAACTAATAATTTCTTTTTGTATGTATTTTGGAACTAATCCATGATGAATACCAATTTTATTTTTTAATCCTAGAATCACACTCCAATCATTTAATTTAAAAGTATTTTCTAAATGCTCTATTAGTTTATTTAATTTTTCACTTTTTGGGCTATTATTAGGGCTGTGTAAAATAATCTCTTTCGCTTTTCTTTCTGCAAAACCTGGACCTTTTGTATAAATTATTATATTTTCATTTATATTTCTAATATCCTGAGTAATTTTAGCTAGTTTTTCACCTTCTTTTTTTTTGCTATAACCTTTTAAATCAATTGTTAACTTATCATCTATAAAATGCTTTTTATTACCAATAATCTCGTTATAGCTTTTATTGACTATTTCAAATTTATTATAATCAGCTAATTTAAAATTATTTTTATCTAAAAAAATATTAAATGATTGATTTTTATTTTCATCACTTCTATCAGGAGAATTAATATAAGGTCCAACTAATAAAATATCTTTGCTATTAAATAATAGATTATACAAAGCAACTCTATAAGCTGTATCTCTTTCATTTTCTTTATTTATATTATCAATAAGATATTCATTGTCAATTTTATATATTTCATCAACAAAAACAAAATCAAGATTTATATCAATATCTTTATCTATAAATGATAAAAACCTTTCGGGTGTATATATAAAAATATTCTTGTCACCTATATTCTCTATATCACTTAATGTGTGAATAGTAAATTTTTCTCTAAAACCACTATATAACTCATTCGTTATTAATTTTTCATAATTTTCTGACAATAAAGCAATAGTTGGGAAAATTAGCACAATATTTTTATATTGCATTTTTCTTATTATCTCATAAATAAGAAATGTTTTACCAAAGGAAGTACTGGCAGATAAAAAAAATCTATTTTGTTTTTCAGTATCAAAAAGATTTAAAACTTCTTTTTGATATTTATGTATTTTTATATTTTTATCAATATGAAGTGTACTTTCATAAATCATTGAAGATAAAGTATTTAAATCATAATTATTAAATTCTTCACTATGATGAAATTTATCAAAAAGTAGATCATAATAGTGTGGTATTCCAGCTATATTTGAAATATATTTTAAAAATTTTAAATCTGATGGATTTAATTTTATATCTTTAATTTTATCAAAATAATTGCATACAATTGTAATTAATTCATAATTTTTCAATTCATTATTAAAATACTGATTTAAAGATTTTATGACAATAGAGGCTTCTTGGATTCTATCCATTCAATAACCTCCTGTTTAATTTTTTTTACTTCATTTATTGGTAAAAATATAAAGAATAATTTATAATCTATTGATAAATTATAAGATTGTTTTTCAAACTTTTTATTTATTTTATCTACAGCTTTTTTAATCTTATCATTGTAATTATCCTCGTTATTTTCATAAATGATAAAAATAGGATATACAAGTGTCATATTATATTTTTTAGCTTCTTCAATAATCTGTATTGGATTGCCATTCCAATCATTTAAAATCTTTTCTATTTTTGTATCTTTAATATCAAAATTATTTCTAATATTATACATTGCCAATACATTATCTCTTAAATAACCATCTGATATGGCTTTTTCCAGCCCATCTATTGTACTTTTTACAGAGCTTGTTTCAGAACAACAAAATACCTGTCTAAACTTAACCTCTCCAAGCCATAATTCTACTTTGTTATCATTCTCTATTAAGTGGAATGAGTCATAACCTTTAGCTTCTGATTTTTCTAATGGACTAAAAAAATATCCTCTTGAAATAAGTGGTTTTGACTTATAAATATGATATAAAATTGAATATAGTAAAACTTCTCCATAAAAACCATAACTTAGTTTAGTTCTTTCTGTATCAGTTTCTTTATATCTTATCTGAGTCTGTAATGCTATAGACATATAATCTTTTTCCGTTAAATCAAACTCATTAAATGAATATTCAATTATTGAATTATAAATAAGCTCAACTAAATCATTATCACTACTATAATCATAACAATCATCTTCATGGGTGCTTAAGTTTACTGATTCTATTTTATTTATACTATTTGGAAGTGAATATTTATAAATTATTGTTTTATTAATTAAATTTTTTAACGACTGTCTCAATATAAACTTCCTTTATTATTTCATGGATTATAGCTAATTTAGAGTTAAATGATATTTAGATGAATTTTGTATGTCAGCATTTTACTAACGGTTGAA
>JALUWO010000274.1 GCA_027019405.1 Candidatus Altimarinota bacterium
CTTCAAGCGAACCTTCTAAATCTGCAATATGCTCTTCTCTGCCTTTGAGTGCAGTTTCAAGTTGCTTTATCTGTTCATCTAAATCAAATGCCCACTTGTTCTTCTCTTGGACCTCTTCTTGGAGTTCAATAATTCTATCTTGTATTTTAGATAACTTATTATTATTTATAATAATAGAACTATCTATAATATCCTTTTTTAAAGTACCATTACTGCAAACTGCAATTATGTATTTCCCATGAATATTCAAATCTAATATTTCATTAAGTTTTATATTATTAGATTGTGCATTGTATATAATATTGCCAATTTCATCACTTTGATAATAAAATTCTACATTTTGAAAAAATGAACCTAAAAAATTATAAAATTCATTATGATAAAACTCTTTAACATGAAATTCATTACTATATTTTCTTTGATCACTGTATATATGTTTATCTGGTGTTGAGATAATCAAATATCCATCTTCTTTAAGTACTCTATTTATTTCATTTAAAAAATCATTCTGTACTTTTACATCTACATGTTCAATCGTTTCAAATGATACAACAACATCAAAATAAGAATCTTCGAAAGGCAATTGTTCTACACTTCCTTGCATATACTCAACTTTATTATTTTTTTTATACTTTTCATTTGCATATGCTATTGTCTCATCACTAATATCCAGTCCATAGGTCTTGTTAGAAAAATCAGATAAAATATTTGTACCATATCCTTCCCCGCAAGCTGCATCAAGGACAATCTTATCTTTTACAAAATTAGTAATTGACATATATCTATTTAAATGTTCATACACAATTTCATCTTTTATATTTTCAAAATATTCTGGAATAAACCTTTCACCAGTGAATTTCATATGTTGTCCTTTTTGTGTACTGCTTTGATATTATCTAAATAAAAATAACCCTCTAAATTGTGGAAATTTCTTGAACTAAAATCTATAAATAACGCATCATGAATTATCTGATGAATAGTATGTGAAATTTGAGTTCCAGAAGCAATAGCTGGTGTTATTGAATATTTTCCATTATTTAAAGGTGGTGCTGAAATAGTAAAATCAATAATGTATATCTGATTATCTTTAAATTCACCTAAGTTATGTTCCAAGACAAAAGTATTGGTTTGAAATACTATATTATTTAATCTATCTTTAAAAGTAAAACCGACTATAGGATTAAATATTTTTGATATTGCTTGCACTTTAATGGAAATTATAATTTCCATTTTATCTTGTATATTGCTTATTGAATAACCATTTTTGTCCACTATACATATGCCTGCTATTATTGCTTGCTGGTCACCTACCACTTCACAATCTGTAAAATTCTCTTTATAGATTAATTCTTGGTTTTTTTTATCTTTTTTAAGAACTGTGTTTATTATAGGTTTTGTTTCAATACCAAACAGAAGTTCTCTATAACTATTTATAGTGCTAACTACTGAAGAATTTTTGAGCAATGTACCATTATCAATTAATAAACCTCTTGTGCAAAATTTTTGCAGAACACCTGTATCGTGTGTTACAAATAATATTGTTATACCAGATTCTTGCATCAATTGCATTTGTCGTAAGCATCTCATCTGAAATGCTAAATCTCCAACGCTTAAAGCCTCATCAACAATCAATATATCAGGTTTAACATTTATGGCTACACTAAACGCAAGCCTTGCAAACATCCCACTACTGTAAGTTTTCGTTTGTTGATGGATAAACTCCCCTATATCTGCAAACTCTAAAATTGCACCTACTTTATTTGCCATCTCTTCGTGAGTAAATCCCATCAAAGTACCATTTAGGTAGATGTTTTCTAGTCCTGTCATTTCAGGGTTAAAACCTGCTCCAAGTTCTAGCAAAGATGCTATCTTCCCCTTTACTTGTACATTTCCACTTGTAGGAGTAAGCACACCTGTTATCATCTTCAGTAGTGTTGATTTACCTGCACCATTTTTTCCTATGATACCAACCGTCTCACCTTTTTTAATCTCAAAACTTACATCATTAAGTGCATAAAAGTCATGATGATAAGACTTTTTAAAAGGATTAAGTGCTTCTTTTAGTCTGTCTTGAGGTTTATCGTAGAGATGATAAATTTTGGTTAAATTTTCTACTTTTATTGCCGTATTACTATTCATTTATACTCCAGTATCCGCCTGTCTTTGGTGAACCACGGAATTCTATTTTTTGCTCATCTTTGAGTTGTTTT